>NZ_JBLVQN010000069.1:0-17259 GCF_058323225.1 Neobacillus sp. PVCKKU3 | reverse complement strand
TGCTTAGAAAGTGAAGCGTGAGTGATGCATGAGAACCGTCCCCGTGCCTCACTTTCCCATCAAGTAGTCATAGACTAGAAAGGGCCCTTTTTTTAGTGTGATGTGTAAAAAGGTTTTGATGAAGGGGTAGTCGTGGTTGGGCATCATTTTGGTTAGTTCGCTCCACCATTCTGTTTCATAACGGGCGATCATGCTTAAGTTGTATAACAATAAATAGTGGATCAGCAGTTCCGGGAAGTTGAAAAGCTTCCCTTTGTTTATTGGAAGTGTCCAGCACCCTTCTTCCATATGGAATTTTAAAGGGGAAATGGCTGATACCGGATTGTTATTCAAAATTAAATGGATTCCTTCATCAGCAGAGAATTCCACCCCGTTAGCAAATTTCGAGGCAAGAAACTCTTTAAATCGACTCTCGGTCATATGATAGGTATCCAGTATTTTCTCGGGAATATGGAGCTGGCTGCCGTTGCTATGTAGTTTTTCAAAGCTGTTTTTCTTCATAAGTATGAAGAATAATTCATCGAGTTCAGGTATAAGCTGTAGTAATTCCTCCATTAGGACTTTTTCCCCTTCAAGCTGTTTCATGTGAAACAATTTTTCTGACATAAATGGAAAAAGTCCATTTTTTTGTAACTTCACTTCGTCTTGAAAAAATAAATAATTTTGCTTTTTTCTTTTTCTGGTGGAAACACCGTGTGCCAATACCGCTGTTGTTTCCGGATAGGATGGATCTACGGTTAAGATGCAGGCTTTTATTAAATGGACAAGCCCATAGAAAAGCAATATAGGTTTAATAACCAGCGGGGCTTTTTCTGCCTGTTCATAATAGATTTGTCCATGTTCGAGATAATATAAAAAGGCATATCCATTTTCATAGCTCTTTTGTTCAGGATTCTCAATATTCCGCTTAAGATAGCTATTTTTCAAATAGTGCTGACAGTATTCAGCTGAAAAAAAGCATGAGTAGCTTTTCCAGCCTTTAAATGGCGTATTCAAAGCAGATCACCTTTTTCAGAAAAATCTTACTAATATTTCTTCCTTGACAGTATTTTGTCCAATTGATAACCTACAAATAATATTTTTTGACCTGGAGGCTGTTAATATGTGGGAAAGTAAGTTCGCAAAAGAAGGATTAACGTTTGATGATGTATTATTGATTCCTGGCAAATCAGAGGTGCTGCCACGCGACGTGAGTTTGCAGGTGGAGTTAACACCTGCGGTAAAGCTCAATATTCCAGTTATAAGTGCAGGTATGGACACAGTCACGGAGTCCGAAATGGCAATTGCTATGGCCCGCCAAGGCGGCCTTGGAATTATTCATAAGAATATGACCATCGAACAGCAGGCTGAACAGGTTGAAAAGGTTAAGCGTTCAGAAAGCGGCGTTATCACTGATCCGTTTTTCCTGACTCCTGAACACCAAGTATTTGATGCAGAGCATCTAATGGGGAAATATCGTATTTCAGGTGTTCCAATCGTTAACAACATGGAGGAACAGCGTCTGGTTGGCATTATCACCAACAGGGACCTTCGTTTTATTCAGGATTACTCTTTCAAGATCTCTGATGTCATGACAAAGGAAAATTTAATTACTGCTTCAGTTGGGACAACCTTGAAGGAAGCTGAACAAATTCTTCAAAAGCATAAAATTGAAAAGCTGCCTCTTGTGGATGACCATGGAGTGTTAAAAGGTTTAATCACAATTAAGGACATTGAAAAAGTGATTGAGTTCCCTAATTCCGCAAAGGACAGCCAAGGCCGTCTGTTGGCAGGAGCTGCAGTTGGGGTGACAAGCGATACGATGAAACGGATCGACAAGCTGGTGAAGGCTAATGTTGATGTAATCGTAGTCGATACGGCACACGGGCATTCCAAGGGTGTGCTAGACACTGTAAGGCAAATTAGAGCTGCCTACCCTAACCTTGCGATTATCGCCGGAAACGTAGCCACTGCAGAGGGAACCAGGGCCTTAATCGAAGCCGGAGTAGATGTCGTTAAGGTTGGAATTGGACCAGGTTCGATTTGTACGACACGCGTTGTAGCTGGTGTCGGAGTACCGCAAATAACAGCTGTTTATGACTGTGCTGGTGAAGCCATGAAACACGGGAAAACGATTATTGCAGACGGTGGTATTAAATACTCTGGTGATATCGTCAAAGCTTTGGCAGCAGGAGGACATGCCGTGATGCTGGGAAGCATGCTTGCAGGGGTAACAGAAAGCCCTGGAGAAACAGAAATTTTCCAAGGACGCCGCTTTAAGGTATACCGCGGCATGGGTTCAGTAGCAGCAATGGAAAAGGGGTCTAAAGACCGTTATTTCCAAGAGGACAATAAAAAGTTTGTCCCAGAAGGCATCGAAGGACGCCTTCCGTACAAAGGACCATTGGCAGATACCATCTATCAATTAGTCGGCGGCTTACGTGCAGGTATGGGCTACTGTGGCACGAAAAACCTAGAAGAATTACGAATGAACGCGCAATTCGTTAAAATGACCGGTGCCGGCTTACGAGAAAGCCATCCGCACGATGTTCAAATCACCAAAGAGGCACCAAACTACTCAATGTAAATAACCACGTAAGAGCAGATTTTTAGTCTGCTCTTATTTTTTTACTTAGTTGATTGGAGCGGAAATCAACTACTACTACGTATGAAAAAAGCCCTATCTATTTCTAGCAGTCTATCAAAATTGGCAAAAGAATGCTTCGATGCTCTCTCTATGATTTATAAAGCAGTTATGTTAAAATAACCAAAGTGTAAAAAATCATGGAGGGCGTTAATGTGAATAAACATGTTTTTAAAAAGTATCTTGCCAGTGCAATGGCCGTTATTTTGTTCTTCAGCCTTTTTGCCGGCATGGGCCAAGATAAAGCGGAAGCAGCCGCAGCGTTAAACATCAACGCGGACGGTGCCATATTAGTAGATGCAGAATCAGGCAAAGTGTTATACGAAAAAAATGCTGATACTGTCATGGGGATTGCCAGCATGACAAAAATGATGACTGAATATCTTTTACTAGATGCCATTAAACATGGAAAAGTGAAATGGGATCAGGAATATAACGTCAGTGATCTTGTTTATAAAATTTCCCAAGACCGCGCATTGTCGAATGTTCCATTGCGCCAAGACGGCACATATAAAATCCGCGAGTTGTATGAAGCGATGGTCATTTATTCTGCCAATGCAGCAACGATTGCTATTGCCGAAACAATTGCCGGGTCTGAAACCAATTTTGTGAAAATGATGAATGAAAAAGCCAAAAAGTTAGGCTTAAAGGATTATAAATTTGTAAACTCATCAGGTTTAAATAATGCCGAATATCGTGGCATGCATCCGGAAGGCAGCGGTGAAACAGACGAAAACGTCATGTCTCCAAGAGCGGTAGCGAGTCTTGCCTTCCACCTAGTCAATGAATATCCCGAAGTGTTAAAGACGGCAAGCATACCGAAGAAAACATTTCGTGAAGGCACTTCTGACGCAATTAATATGATCAACTGGAACTGGATGCTTCCTTCTTTGGATTATGGATATAAAGGTGTCGACGGACTTAAGACGGGTACCACCGATTTTGCCGGCTACTGTTTTACCGGTACTGCCAGCCGTGATGGCAAACGGTTTATCACAGTTGTGCAAAATGCTAAAGATGCGAGCGGCAAAGGGGACTATAAGGCTCGCTTCGATGAGACTAAGAAAATGTTTGACTATGCATTTGCCAATACAACAAAAGAAACTATTGTACCTAAGCATTATCAGGTAAAGGGCCATAAAACGATACCTGTTATTAAGGGGAAGAATGACCAGGTAAAAGTTTATACAAAGTCAGCCATCAATATGGTCATTGAAAATGGCGAAAAGGAAAATTATAAACCGGTACTGGTGTTAGATAAAAATAAAATTAACAAAAAAGGTGAACTAACAGCACCGATCAAAAAAGGTGATAAGGTCGGCTATTTAACAATAGAGCCTAAAAACAGCGATAAGGTCAACTTTTTAACTGAGGAAGGCAAAGGCAAATTACAAGTAGATGTCATTGCAGCCCAAGATGTTGAGAAAGCAAATTGGTTTGTCCTAATGATGCGGGGCATCGGAGGATTTTTCGGTGATGTCTGGGGAGGCATCTCCTCCACTGTTAAAGGCTGGCTCTAATTAGCGCTAAAGAACCTATAAGTAAAATGTTGGAAAGGATTCTTGTCTTGACAGGAATCCTTTTTTGTTGCTTTAATGATTTTATGGAATAAATAATTCAAATCGAATTAATAGGAATTTTCTAAATAATCAACGTTTTTAACGTGGAAAAACAAGGGGGATTTACAAATGAAAACAGGTACGGATCGGGTAAAACGTGGGATGGCAGAAATGCAAAAAGGCGGCGTCATCATGGACGTTGTTAACGCAGAACAGGCAAAAATTGCTGAGGAAGCAGGCGCAGTAGCGGTAATGGCGCTAGAGCGCGTACCTTCTGATATTCGTGCAGCTGGCGGCGTTGCTAGAATGGCAGATCCTCGAATTGTCGAAGAGGTTCTTAACGCTGTTTCAATCCCTGTTATGGCTAAGGCTCGTATCGGCCACATTGTGGAAGCACGTGTACTTGAAGCACTTGGTGTAGACTATATCGATGAAAGTGAAGTATTAACACCCGCTGATGAAGAGTTTCACTTATTAAAGAGTGACTTTACTGTTCCATTTGTATGCGGCTGCCGTGACTTGGGCGAGGCTGCCCGACGTATTGGCGAAGGCGCATCTATGCTTCGTACAAAAGGCGAACCGGGAACTGGCAACATCGTAGAAGCTGTCCGCCATATCCGCAAGGTTAACGCACAGATTCGCAAGGTTGTAAGCATGAACGAAGATGAGCTTATGACAGAAGCAAAGCTATTAGGTGCACCATTTGAATTATTGCTTGAAATTAAGCGCAATGGCCGCCTTCCGGTTGTTAACTTTGCTGCTGGTGGTGTTGCAACACCTGCTGATGCAGCGTTAATGATGCAATTAGGTTCAGACGGTGTATTCGTTGGCTCTGGTATCTTTAAATCAGAAAACCCTGCGAAATTTGCAAGAGCGATTGTTGAAGCAACAACTCATTACCAAGACTATAAATTGATTGCTGAACTTTCAAAGGATCTTGGAACTCCAATGAAGGGTATCGAAATTTCTTCATTAGCCCCTGAAGCTCGCATGCAGGAAAGAGGCTGGTAAATCGAAAAGCGGAAGCGCCTTGACCAGGGGCGACAGGCATAAGACGAGCTGGCGAGAAGGCTGCCTTTTAGCCTTCTTGACGGATTGGCTGTAGACCTGCGAGCCCCTAGGCGCTGGAGCTAGACAGTAATCTAGGTAAAAGGGGTAATACTATGATTAAAGTAGGCGTTCTCGCATTACAAGGAGCAGTTCGTGAGCATATTCAATCATTAAAAGCTTGTGGTGTCGAAGCCGTTGCCATTAAACACAAAGAAGAATTAAAGGATGTTGATGGCCTTATTCTCCCTGGTGGAGAAAGCACGACAATGCGCCGGCTAATCGATAAATATGATTTTATGGATTCCTTAAAGGAATTTGCCCAGGAAGGAAAACCAATGTTCGGTACCTGTGCAGGCCTTATTCTTTTGGCAAAAAACCTCGTCGGATACAGTGAGCCTCACCTAGGTGTGATGGACGTTACGGTTGAACGCAACTCCTTCGGACGCCAGGTGGATAGCTTCGAGGCCGACCTCGCGGTGAAAGATGTCGCGGGTGACTTCCCTGCAGTCTTTATCCGGGCCCCGCATATCGTAGAGGCAGGCGAAAATGTCGAGATTCTTTCGAAGCATGATGGCCGCATTGTTTTAGCGCGTGAAGGGCAATTTTTAGGCTGTTCGTTTCATCCAGAACTAACGGATGACCATCGTCTTACAGCTTACTTTGTTGAGATGGTAAAAGAAGCAAAAAATCAAAAACAGCCTGTATAGATTGGTTGCTTTTGGCAAATAAATATAGTACTCTAAGTTATACAAATTAGAAATATGCAAAAGCAATGAGAGGAACTAGTAGCAAGAGGTTTATTCTAAAGAGAGCCGGTGGCTGGTGTGAACCGGTGAATAAGACTTGTGAATCCCTCCTCGAGTAGAGTGCGGAACACCTCATCACGAGGTTAGTAAGGACTCTCGGTGAAAAACCGTTACATTTTTAAGGTGGACAGATTCATCTGTCAACCAGGGTGGTATCGCGGGTAACTCTCGTCCCTGTTTTAGGGGCGGGAGTTTTTTGTTTGCCCTCGGATAAATAATAAAGGAGTGTTTAAGCATGTTGGATTTGAAGTATTTAAGAGCCAATTTTGCCGAAGTTAAAGAAAAGCTGCAGCATCGCGGTGAAGATTTAACAGATTTAGGCCGATTTGAGGATTTAGACGTTAAACGACGCGAATTAATTGTCGAAGCGGAAAAACTGAAATCCAAGCGGAATGAGGTTTCTCAGCAGGTTGCTGTATTAAAACGCGAGAAGCAGGATGCCGATCACCTTATCAAGGAAATGCGTGAGGTTGGCGACCGCATCAAGGAACTCGACGATGAGCTAAGAGGCGTTGAGGAGACATTAGAGCTATTATTGCTTAGCATTCCAAATATTCCCCATGAAACTGTGCCTATTGGCGAGACAGAAGATGATAACGTAGAAATCCGCAAATGGGGCCAGGTCCGCGAGTTTAGCTTTGAGGCGAAACCACATTGGGATGTAGCTGACCATTTAGGAATTCTTGATTTTGAACGAGCAGGAAAGGTGACCGGCAGCCGCTTTGTTTTTTATAAAGGTCTTGGTGCCCGCCTTGAGCGCGCGTTAATAAGCTTCATGCTTGACCTCCATGTCGATGAGCATGGTTACACAGAAATACTGCCTCCATATATGGTGAATCGTACCAGCATGACTGGAACAGGCCAGCTGCCAAAGTTTGAAGAGGATGCCTTTTTAATTGAAAGCGAGGACTACTTCCTAATACCGACTGCGGAGGTACCGGTTACTAATTATTACCGCGATGAAATTTTAAGCGGCGAAGAGCTGCCAATCCGCTTTGCAGCCTACAGCGCTTGCTTCCGTTCTGAAGCTGGTTCTGCAGGGCGTGACACAAGGGGATTAATTCGCCAGCATCAATTCAATAAGGTTGAACTTGTGAAGTTTGTAAAGCCTGAGGACTCTTATCAAGAGCTGGAGAAACTGACCGCTGATGCCGAAAAGGTTCTTCAATTACTGGAATTGCCATACCGTGTGTTAAGCATGTGTACGGGAGACCTTGGCTTTACAGCAGCAAAAAAGTACGACATTGAAGTGTGGATCCCGAGCTATGGAACTTACCGTGAAATTTCTTCTTGCAGTAATTTTGAGGCGTTCCAGGCAAGACGGGCTAACATCCGCTTCCGCCGCGACCCTAAGGCAAAACCGGAGCATGTGCATACACTTAATGGCTCTGGCCTCGCGATTGGCCGTACGGTTGCAGCTATTCTGGAAAACTACCAGCAGGATGACGGCAGTGTCGTAATTCCAGCCGTGCTGCGTCCATATATGGGTGGCCGCGACGTCATAAAGCCGTAATAAAAATGTATAATCAAGTTGAATAGCGCCTTTTTTTAATGGCATATTAATAATGTTGACACAGGGTTAAATATATGATAAATTAACTTCTGTTGTCACGGAGGAATACCCAAGTCCGGCTGAAGGGATCGGTCTTGAAAACCGACAGGCGGGTTAAACCGCGCGGGGGTTCGAATCCCTCTTCCTCCGCCATCACATGTAAAAACGCGCATAAAAACTGGAGATAAAAATTCGTTACAATCCTTTGTAACGGATTTTTTATTTTTTAAGAAAAAAGCACATACCAGGGATTTGATATGCTCCCCCTAAAGTAGACAGATGAAAAAACAAAAATCTGTCGTTACTTTAGGGGGATTTTTTATGTCAAAAAGAAGTAAATACTCTTCGGAGGAAAAGTACCAAATATTAATGAAATACCTGGAGGGGGAAATGACCCTTAGTAAGTTAACAAAGGAATATAAGATTTCCTCTTACACACTTCGTAGTTGGAAGGACAAATATGAATTATATGGAATTGGTGGTTTGGAGGAATCACATGAATGGAAGGAGTACTCAGACGAATTAAGATTAAGTGCAATTCAAGATTATTTATCAGGGAATTATTCCGTTTTGGAAATATGTAGAAGGCATAAAGTAAGCCGTGGCGCACTCAGAGTCTGGATAAAGAACTATAATAATCATAAGGAGACGAGACAAACGCATCGGAGGAAATCCCTTATGAGTCAATCCAGAAAATTAACTTTTGAGGAGAAAGTTGAAGCCGTTCATTTTTGTATCAAGAATGGTCATGATTATTCAGCTGTCATGGACAAATATCAAATTAGCTACCAACAAATATACAGTTGGACAAAAAGGTATGAAGCAGGTGGACCAGAGTCCCTACGGGACGGCCGGGGAAGAAAGAAACCTGAAGAAGAACTGTCAGAACAAGATAAATTGAGGATAAAGATAAAGGAATTAGAAGCGAAGAATTATCGATTAGAAGCTGAAAATGCTTTATTAAAAAAGTTGGAAGAAATCGAAAGAAGGCGGTACTAAGTAAGGTTCGGAATGAAGTCGCTTATTGTGCAATACGTGAATTAAATGAAAAAATGAATTACCCTATTCAACTTCTTTGTGCTTTAAGCCATACAAACCGATCTTCATACTATAAATGGCTCAATCGAAAAGAAACGGATCAGGAACGTGAAAATCGTGAATTACTTAAAGAAATTAAAGCAATTTATGACAAGGTGGATGGGATTTACGGCTATAGACGTATTACGATGAATCTCAACCGGAAAATGAATAAACATTATAATGTAAAACGAATTCGTCGTTTAATGCAATTAGTTGGGCTACAATCAAAGATACGACGGAAAAAGAAATGGGATCATCGGCCTTCTGATAATAATGTAAAAGAGAATATCTTGAATCGAGAATTTACAGCAGCACATCCAAACGAAAAATGGGTAACTGATATAACCGAATTGAAATATGAGAATGGGCAAAAAGCTTATTTAAGCGCTGTTTTAGACCTGTACGACAATTCTATCGTATCCTTCGTATTCGGACATCGAAATGATAATAAGCTAGTCTTTAAGACGATTAATGATGCTTTAACAAAGAATCCTTTAAATGATGAGAAACTTTTAATTCACAGTGACCGTGGCTTTCAATATACATCAAACGGATTTAAGAAAGTAGTTGAAGAAAATCATCTAATCCACAGTATGTCTAGAGTAGGAAAATGTATTGATAATGGATGCATGGAATCATTCTGGGGGACTTTGAAGGTAGAAAGATATTATCTTCACCGATATCAATCCTTTGAGGAACTTCAAAAGGATATAAAAGACTACATTCAGTTTTATAATCAAGACCGGTTACAAGCCAAATTTAATGGCCTTAGCCCAATGGAATATCGAACTAAGGCCATTGCCTAATTTTATTTTTTTATACTGTCTACTTGACGGGGTTCAGTTCAATTACCCAATATGTGCTTTTGTTATATATAAAATTTCCTTAAGTTTGTCTTCTACTTCTTGGCATACTCGTTTGGCGTCTGCTTCACTATTCACCACATCGGTTGTGTCCATATCAATGACCAAAACCTCACTGGCATTATAGCGCTCCATGACCCATTCATCATAGCCCTTCCAAACCTCGAAATAATATTCCTTCAGTTCCGGGTTAATTTCAAAGCTGCGGCCGCGGGCCATAATCCGATCAATCACCGTATCAAACGATCCTTTTAAATAAACCATCAAATCAGGAGCTTTTTTGGGAAGTTCTTTTAACTCCTCCAGCATATTGTCGACTAACTCTTCATAGATTTTAAATTCGAGGCTGGAAATCCTGCCTAAATTTTTATTGACATAGGCGAAGTACCAATCTTCATAAATAGAACGGTCCTGAATGGTATAAATCGGGTTTGTCCAATTGATGCAATCCTTGACTGTTTTAAACCGTTTATTTAAGAAAAATAATTGCAATAGGAAGGGAATTCTCCTTGCATCCAATTCTTCCTGTGTTAATTCATAGTAAAGCGGGAGAATCGGGTTGTCATCCACCGCTTCATAAAAAACTTTGCTGTCAATGCCATTATTCTGAAAGTGTGCTTTTAAAGTGTCAGCCACACTCGTTTTGCCAAGACCGATCATGCCTCCAATAACGATGCTCACGAACATCCCCCTGTTTCTATATAGTGTTTGTCCAGCTGTTTGCTTTCAATGATACTCCAAGTTTTTCAATGATATAGTCTAGATCCTGCTCGCTTTTCACAAAATCCAGCTCATCACCACTGAAACGGAGAACTGGTATTTCCGGATGCTCCTTTTCAAAAATAGCCATTGTGTTTTCATAATCTATGGAAAGCTGCTCTAAATAAAGCGGGCTGATGTTTTTCTCGACCTCGCGCCCACGGATTTTTATTCGCTTTAATAAGGTATCGAGACTTGCGTGCAAATATATGATGACATTCGGTTTTGGCATATCCTCTGTCAAAATTTGATAAATCTTATAATATTTTTTGTATTCGTCAGGACTCAATGTCCGAGTAGCAAAAATTAAATTTTTAAATATATGATAGTCAGCCACTACAGATTTATTTTTGCTTAAATAATGGGAATTAATATCTCCAAGCTGTTTAAAGCGATTGCAGAGGAAAAACATTTCTGTCTGGAAACTCCATTCCTCTATGTTTTCATAAAATTTCCCTAAGAATGGATTTTCATCGACAATCTCTTTTAATAATTCAAACTCAAAATGCCGAGAGATGGCTTTGGCGAGAGATGTCTTTCCAACACCTATCGGGCCCTCAACGGTAATAAAGGGTGTACCCCCCATTTGGCTGCTCCTCCTTCTCCAATTGCCTGCAGGTTCTATCTTTTCCAGATTCGTCTGGTTCATATATATATGCAATTTTTAATAATTGTCCTGCAAAGTCGCCAAAAAGCGACAAGCACCTTGTCACTTATTCGAGCAATTATGCTTTAATTCGACACAAACATCATTTTATCACAATCGGCACAGGAAGGGATATGGAATTTTTGAGGAAGCTTTTACAAGTATATAAGAAAGAAAAAACCGCCGGAGACCGGCAGTTATCAGGTGGAGAATACTCGTGTTCCTCTTTTTATTACGTTGAAATTATCAATGATTAACAGCCAGTTTTGCGGGAAGGCGAGACCTAGTTTCCAATAGCTCATTCCTCTTATATTCATCTGTTTGATCAAATCAAATTTTGCCTGGATGGAGCGTGCGTCTTCAAACCAGACTTCATGCTCTTTGCCGGCCGCATCCCTATATCTAAAATGCGGTGCTTGCGCTTTTGTGTCGTATTCAATTGGGACATTGTGTTGGGCAGCAAGCTGGATGGCTTGCTGCGGGCTGACAGCCTTTGCCACGGTACCTTGAACGAAAGGCAGGGTCCAATCATAACCATAGAGATTTTGCCCCATGAGGATTTTGTTAGATGGTATATCTGTCACCGCATAATCCAACACTTTTTTTACCTGGTCAATTGGCGAGACTGCCATGGCCGGACCGCCGCTGTAGCCCCATTCATAGGTCATGATGACAACAAAGTCGGATATTTGACCGTGGGCCTTATAATCATGTCCTTCATACCATTTTCCTTGCTGGGTTGCACTTGTTTTTGGCGCAAGGGCAGTGGACATGAGCCATCCTTCACGTGAAAAGCGCTGCTTTGCCTTTCTTAAAAAGCGGTTATAAGCCTCGCGGTCAGCAGGGCGCAAGAATTCAAAATCAAAATGGATATCACGGAAGCCGTATTTTTTTGCGGTGGTGACAATGTTATTGATAAATCTATCTTGAATTGCGATGTCATTAAGAAGAATCCGCCCTAGCTCATCGCTGAACTGGTCATTTTCCTGGTTATTGATGACCATCATTAAGACATTGCGGTTGGCGTTTGCAATCGCCGGAAAGTTATTTAAGAGCGGCTCCTTTAGCGTGCCGTCACGCCGGGCCTGAAAGCTGAATGGGGCTAAATAGGTAATATAGGGCGCTGCCTCGCGGGCACTTGCTTCCAAATTAGGGGCAACAGATGTCCCGCGTGGTTCCACGTAAGCATTGAATTCTGCATTTCTTTTTTTCCCTTGAGGAATATAAAGCCTTAGACCGACATTGAGCGGCTGGTTAACGGGAATGCGGTTCACATTGGCAAGTTCCTGGGCGGTAGTGCCGTAATCGCGGGCTATTGTAAATAATGATTCACCCGACTGAACGAAATGAAAACGGCCGATAATCGGAATGACAAGTGATTGTCCGATAACCAGCTGATTAGGATTTGGCAAATCATTTGCCTCTATAATATCCTGGGTGGTTGTATGGTAAGCTCTTGCAATGGTTGTCAGCGATTCATTTCTTTTAACCACATGAATCTGCATCTCAATCCCTCCCTGCACATTTGCGCTACAACTATTCTATGAGGGCGGGACTTAATACATGTTATAATGTTAATAATTTTCCTATAAACGGAATTAGTTTAGAAGGCGGTTTATTAAGATGACTAACCAAGATGAGAAATTTATGCTGGAAGCCATAGCAGAAGCAAGGAAGGCAGAGAAGCTGGATGAGGTGCCGATTGGGGCTGTTCTTGTCCATGCTGGTAAAATTATTGCTCGGGCCCACAATCTAAGAGAAAGCGAGCAGAATGCGACGGCCCACGCCGAGCTGCTGGCCATTGACCAGGCCTGCCGGGAAACAGGCTCATGGCGGTTAGAGGATACTACTCTTTATGTCACGTTGGAGCCTTGCCCGATGTGTTCAGGGGCTATTATCTTATCGAGGATCAAACGCGTGGTATACGGGGCGAGCGATCCAAAGGGCGGGTGTGCCGGAACGCTAATGAATCTTTTACAGGATTCACGCTTTAACCACCAATGCGAGGTTGTTAAAGGCGTCTTAGCAGAAGAGTGCGGCAGCATGCTTTCATCCTTTTTTCAAAAAATAAGAGATCGCAAGAAGCAGGAGAAAAAGTTGAAGCGGCACGCATCAGAAATGAACTTACAGTAATTTACAGTTAATATCGATTGCTTTTTTGCTAGATTGTTTGTATACTAAAAAGGCGTCAGATACGACGCACTAATAATTGGTATCAACTTTGCCGCGCTAGGTGGGGAGGTAGCGGTGCCCTGTACCCGCAATCCGCTCTAGCGGGACGGAATCCCTTCCCGAGGCTGATGGCCTGTAGGGTCTGCCTTAAGTAAGTGGTGTTGACGCCTGGGTCCTGCGCAATGGGAATCCATGAACTATGTCAGGTCCGGAAGGAAGCAGCATTAAGTGGACGCTCTCATGTGCCGCAGGGGTGCCTGGGCCGAGCTAACTGCTTAAGTAACGCTTATGGGCGTCAGTCGACGGAAGGTGCGCGGCAGTTATTACATATGCCATAATAAAACTCATCTCAGATTCTGGGATGAGTTTTTTTGTGAACTCTTAGGATTACTTTTGTAAAAAGGAATTTGAATACGTTATAATATATTAGACTAATTTGAAGGGGGCGATGTCGAGTGTCATATCAAGCTTTATATCGGGTTTGGCGTCCGCAGAAATTTTTTGACGTAGTGGGACAGGAACATGTCACGCAGACATTGCAAAACGCCCTGCTTCAGCAAAAAATCTCTCATGCATACCTATTTTCCGGTCCAAGAGGAACAGGAAAGACGAGTGCGGCTAAAATATTAGCAAAGGCGATTAATTGTGAGCATGCTCCTGTTGCTGAACCGTGCAATGAATGTGCGGCCTGCCTCGGGATCACGAATGGAACGATTCCGGATGTCCTGGAGTTTGATGCTGCCTCTAACTCGCGGGTGGAGGAGATGCGTGATGTTCTTGATAAGGTCAAATTTGCCCCCACGGCAGTAAACTATAAGGTCTATATCATCGACGAAGTGCATATGCTCTCCATTAGCGCTTTTAACGCTTTACTTAAAACGCTGGAGGAACCGCCGAAGCATGTCATCTTTATTTTAGCCACGACAGAACCGCATAAAATTCCACTGACGATTATTTCAAGATGCCAGCGTTTTGATTTCAGACGGATTACCGCAGGGTCTATTGTTAATCGGATGAAGCTGATTGTCGAGGAAACTGGCGTTGACTGCGATGAGCGGGCCTTGCAAATGATAGCCAGAGCAGCTGAAGGTGGAATGCGTGACGCATTAAGTCTGTTGGATCAAGCCATATCCTACAGTCAGGACCGGGTGACAGTTGAAGATGCGTTGACCGTCACAGGCTCTGCATCACAGGCATTTTTAAATAAAACGGCCAAGGCGTTTCAGGATAAAGATGTGGCAAGCGGTCTGGAGGCGCTCCAGGAACTTTTATTTCATGGAAAGGACCCAGCGCGCTTTATCGAAGATTTGATCTTGTTTTACAGGGATATGCTGCTATACAAAACAGCACCAAATCTTGAAGAATCTCTCGAGCGGGTGATGCTGGATGATGAGTTTCGCCTGATGGCAGACGAAACGCCAACAGAGCAAATTTATCAGCTGATTGATTTCTTAAATAAGACTCAGCAAGAAATGCGCTGGACCAATCATCCAAGGATTTTCCTGGAGGTAGCCATCGTTAAGCTTTGCCAAATGGAAACTAGCCAAAGTGAGACCACAAGTTCCGGGGAATTGCAGCAGCTACTGACGAGGATTGAGCAGCTTGAGTCGGAACTTCATCACTTAAAAGCTAACGGCGTAGCCGCAGCACCTCAAGATGCCGCGCCACAGCCACAAAAACAGGTACAAAGAACCTCTAGAAATGCCTTCCAGCCGGCTGTTGGTAAAATAAATGAAGTGCTAAAGCAAGCCACAAAAAATGACTTGAATCTGATCAAGGGTAATTGGGGCGAAATGCGATCGAGTCTCATGAAATCACATGCTGCCTTATTAAATGAAGCAGAGCCGGTTGCAGCATCTGCAGCAGCTTTTGTTTTAAAATTCAAGCATGAAATGATTTGTCAAATGGCGATGAGCCGAGGCGATTTCCTGGAAGCAGTAAGCACTATCTTGAACAAATTAACTGGCAAAAGGTTCACGCTTTTAGGAGTTCCTGAAGAGCAGTGGTTAACCATCCGTGAAAATTTCTTAAGCACCCAGCATGGGGAAGAAGGGGAAATCAGCGGGCCTGCCCATGAAGAGGAGCCACATATCGCTGAAGCCAAAAAGCTATTTGGCGAAGAATTTATTGAAATAATTGATTAAAATTTAGGCGGAAACGCCAAAAACAGCTATCAATGTGATTATATAATCTAAATTTAATTGGAGGTTGATTTATCGATGCGTGGTGGAATGGGTAATATGCAAAATATGATGAAGCAAGTGCAAAAAATGCAGAAGAAAATGGCAGAGGCACAAGAACAATTAGGTGAGGAAAAAATTGAAGGAACTGCCGGCGGCGGAATGGTAACCGTCGTGGTAACTGGCCATAAAGAGGTTGTAGATGTTCAAATTAAACCTGAAGCAGTCGATCCTGATGATGTGGAAATGCTTCAAGACCTTGTCCTAGCAGCCGTAAACGATGCACTTAAAAAAGCTGATGAGCTTTCCAATAATACTATGGGACAATTTACAAAAGGATTAAACCTGCCATTTTAAAAACAATAAGCGTTAAGCGCCTTAAGCAGCCACATGCTGCTAAGGGCGCTTTTAGCTTTTTCTAAAGAGAGGAACATAAATTATGCATTATCCAGAACCGATTTCGAAGCTGATTGATAGCTTTATGAAGCTTCCTGGCATTGGGCCAAAAACAGCCGCACGGTTGGCTTTTTTTGTCTTAAGTATGAAAGAGGATACCGTCTTGGATTTTGCAAAAGCATTAGTGAATGCCAAGCGGAATTTAACATACTGCTCTGTCTGTGGTCACATTACCGATCAAGATCCATGTTACATATGTGAAGATCAGCGCCGGAATAAGGGCATAATATGTGTAGTGCAGGATCCAAAAGATGTAATTGCGATGGAGAAAATGAAGGATTACAACGGATTGTATCATGTTTTGCACGGGGCTATTTCTCCTATGGATGGTATCGGCCCGGAGGATATTAATATTCCCGGACTGCTAAAGCGGCTTCAGGACGAAACTATTCAGGAAGTCATTTTAGCTACCAATCCCAATATTGAAGGGGAAGCAACAGCTATGTATATCTCACGGCTGCTGAAGCCGTCGGGTATTAAAACAACAAGGATTGCCCATGGACTTCCGGTAGGCGGGGACCTTGAGTATGCAGATGAGGTTACCTTATCAAAAGCATTAGAAGGGCGAAGAGAATTGTAATATTAAAATTAAAGTTAAATTTAAATTTAAATGCTTTAATGCCGGGGGGATGGCGATGTTTTTTCGGCGCAAAGGAAAGCTTCGGAAGGAATATAATGAAAAGCTTTTAATCCAGTTAAATAAATATAAAGATTATTGGCAGCAGGAAAAACTCCTTTTGGAAAGAAGTCTTGATCCCTCTGAAGAGGTCATTTGCCAATCAAAAGTCGCAGAAGCAAAATATATTCTTCTATTAAGAGAAGCTAAATATAGAAATGTGACATTAACAAAATAAATACTTTTAACTGCTCAAGCAATTGATTGCTTGAGTCTTTTTAATGTTCTATTTTTATGGGCTTGTACATAGCTTTTTAATAAAGAGACCATTGGAGGGTGACGCTTTTTGGAACCAATGTTTGTGATTGCCGTTTTAGGGGGACTAATTGTATTATTGTTATTTACCGGAGCGCCATTTAAGCCTGCCCGATTTGTCGGCCAAGCTGTTATAAAAATATTGATAGGAGCATTATTTTTGTTTTTCCTCAATACAGCAGGAAATCAGTTCGGGATTCATGTTCCGATAAATTTTGCCACGTCTGCTGTATCAGGCTTTTTGGGAATTCCAGGCCTATGTGCGTTAGTGGCGATTCAGCAATGGGTTCTTTGAGACAGAACCGCTCTTTAGCAGCGGTTTATTTTTTTTGAAAAAAGTATTGACCAACATAAAACTATCCTGTAATATATTAAAAGTCGCCGCTAACACGGCAGACAAGAAATAAAAAAAGTTGTTGACTTCAACAACAAGAAATGATATATTTAAAAAGTCGTTTTAAAGCGACGAAGAAATTGACCTTTGAAAACTAAACAAACAAAAACGTCAACAAACAATAATATTCGTTTCATTAGAAACGAAGCCAACGTAACATTTTTGAGCTAATCAACTCAACTTTATTG
>NZ_JBLVQN010000068.1:0-22677 GCF_058323225.1 Neobacillus sp. PVCKKU3 | reverse complement strand
TGGGCTATAGCCAAGCGGTAAGGCAACGGACTTTGACTCCGTCATTCGTAGGTTCAAACCCTGCTAGCCCAGCCAATATGCGGAAGTAGTTCAGTGGTAGAACACCACCTTGCCAAGGTGGGGGTCGCGGGTTCGAATCCCGTCTTCCGCTCCAAAAATATGGCGGCATAGCCAAGTGGTAAGGCACAGGTCTGCAACACCTTTACCACCGGTTCGAATCCGGTTGCCGCCTCCAAATCATGCCGGTGTGGCGGAATTGGCAGACGCGCACGACTCAAAATCGTGTTCCGTAAGGAGTGTCGGTTCGACCCCGACCACCGGTATTATTCCCAAATAAAACATGTCTGGTAGCTATGGCGAGAAGGTCACACCCGTTCCCATCCCGAACACGGAAGTTAAGCTTCTCAGCGCCAATGGTAGTTGGGGCAAAAGCCCCTGTGAGAGTAGGACGCTGCCGGGCAACAAAAAGACAACCTGAAATGGTTGTCTTTTTGTTGTGAAATAAAGCTTAATGTTAGAATATTGCTACAGTAATATCGTCCAAGATTACTTAGAAATACTCTCTACCAAGGCTTCCTAAAAAGTCTGAAGTACTTGATGTGCAGTCTTCGGACAAAATCGCTTTAAAAAGGAGTGAAAGTGTCCGAACCTTGACAACCTTCGGACAAAATTGCCTTAAAAAAGTCCGTAAGTGTCCCAACCTGGGGGAACTTCGGACAAAATCGCTTAAAAAAGAGTCGGAAGTGTCCAAACCTCCTTAATCTTGAGCCGTCTCCGCCCGTCATTTGAGGCAAAAGAACCGTCCCCGTGCTTCATTCCGTGCTTGATTTATTTTTTTTGTTAGCAATTCATTTATAAATGATGCATGAGAACCGTCCCTATGCATCAAAGTTTAAACTGAATTTTGATAATAGATATTTTATTCTGAAAACTTATTGCGCTTTTATGTTAAAGATGATTTAATAAAGGTAGTCTAAAACTTGTCAGATATGTGATATCTGAAAGGAAGGGGGGGAGATGTTTGCAAATACAAAAGATCTCGACTAAGAAAGTGTCCGATTCTGTTGCGGAGCAAATCGAGGAGATGATTAAATCCGGTACGTTTCAGGTGGGAGAAAAGCTTCCTTCGGTCAGGGAACTATGTGAAATGTTTGGTGTTGGCCGTTCCGCAGTCCGTGATGCTATTACGACTTTAAAAGGAAAAGGTATTGTCGATGTAAAGCAAGGAGAAGGAACATATATATCGGAATTTGACTCAACGAGACTCTTCAACAATCATTTGCTGCTTACCCAACCAAGAGATATCAGTCAACTTTATCAAGTTAGGAAGATCTTAGAACCAGGGATTGCTGAGCTTGCCGCTATACATAGAAAAGAAGCTGATCTGCAGTTAATGGCAGAAATCTTCGCCAACCCAACTATGAATGGGTGGGATTCAGATTATATGTTACATACAGCCATTGCCAAAGCGGCAGGAAATGAAATCATTATTCAACTTTTAGAATTTATCTCAACAACGATGAAGAACGCCATGATTGATTTTCACCACTATATTAAGAAAAACCCAACCACTGCTCAGATGATGGAAAAACAACATTTTAAAATCTATGAGTCCATTAAGCTAGGAAAACCCGAGAATGCGAAACAGATGATGATGGAACACTTGGATTACGTCGAGAAAGAGCTTTTGAACAGTCTTGTCTTACAATAGGCTAAGCAGGCCGACAAAGTGATTTCATTTTTTTTAATAAATAGTAGAAACTAAGTTGCTTATTACGCAACCTGGAGGTGTTGGTAGTGATTACCACAGAACTTTTAACAGAGTTACAGGCCATTCTATCACCAAAGCAAGTCATCGAAGGAGATAAAAACCATCCGCTGGGAAATAGCGGTATAGTCAAGGTGTTTCCGCAAACAGAAGAAGAAATAGCAAGCATTCTTAAATTTGCCAATGATAATGGTAAAAAGGTAAACGTAGAAGGCAATGGAACAAAAAAGGGATATGGCGGTTTAACCGAATCAGCGGATATTTTACTTTCGCTATCAAACTATAAGGGTATTGTAGAACATGTCGTCGGCGATATGACGTTAACTGTTAAGGCCGGAACCAATTTCAAGGAATTGCAGGAGTATTTGGCACAGTTTAAGCAAAAAATTTCACTCGATCCTTATTGCCCAGAATCTGCAACAATTGGGGGGATTATCGCAGCGAATGATAGCGGCCCCAAAAGATTGGGTTATGGGTCTTCAAGAGATGTTGTCATTGGGCTAAGAATCGTTTATCCAGATGGTAAAGTGATTCGATCAGGCGGAAGAGTTGTCAAAAACGTCGCCGGTTATGATATGAATAAATTGTTTATAGGTTCGATGGGTACGCTGGGTGTGATATCTGAAGTAACCGTAAAGCTTCGACCGCTCCCTAAATATGAAAGTTTGAATTTAGTATTATTCCCACAAGGAAATATGGAAGAAATCAGGGCGTTTGCTACCAAGCTTCTAGATTCTACGATGGAACCCGTAACGCTGGAATTGCTTAGTCCATCATTGTCAGAAAGATTGATTGGTCAAAGCTGTTACACAATCGCGGTTGGTCTTGAGGATGTTGAAACATCGGTACGCTATCAAGAAAGCTTTATCCAAAGCATTCAGCCAGCCCATTCAGAATTGAAAGTTTTTTCTCAACAAGAAGCACAGTCTTTTTGGAACAAATTTTACTCTCTTTCACCAAACTCCTCCACAGATTCAACACAGGCTTCTTTGAAAATTGGTGTCATTAACATGGATGTATCACACGTCGTAAAAGAAAGTCATCTCCTTATTGATTCTCACAACTTAGATGTAGAAGCGCATGGCGGATTAGGCCATGGCTTATGTCAAATTAACCTTAGCGGTTCAAAGGACGATATCATTTCAGCCATTCAGCAAACAAGAGAATTGTCCACAAAACTTGGCGGGTACACCGTCATTAATCATTTACCTTTTGCCTTAAGACAGGAAGTTGACACCTGGGGTAAAAGGCCATCACATTTTTTCCTACTAGAAGGGATCAAATCCAAGGTTGACCCAAATAGAGTTCTTAATCCTAAACGATTTGTGGGAGGGATTTAATGATGAGTCTTATAGAAGCAGATTTAAAGAAAGACCCAGCATGCACAACTAGTTTAAGTAATTATCTGGCGAAGGATCACCCAGATGAAAGCAAATGGGCAGATTGTGTACATTGTGGTATGTGTTTGGAATCATGCCCAACTTATGAAATTACTGGTCAGGAGCAGCATTCCCCACGCGGCCGCGTCCATTTGATTAAATCGGTGGCGGAAGGGCGGCTCACTCTCAATGAACAGTTTATGGATCCTGTTTTCGCTTGTCTTGACTGCCGTGCTTGTACAACTGCCTGTCCGGCGGATGTGGAAGTCGGCGGACTGATTGAAGAAGCCCGCGGCCAGATTCGCCAAGCAATGCCGTTAACAGGCGTAAAAGGTGCGGTAAGCAAGGTGTTCCTGCAGGGATTATTCCCGCATCAAAATCGCCTCAATAAACTTGGAAGCCTGCTGCAATTCTATCAAAAGAGCGGTATGCAAAAGGTTGTAAGAAAGTCAAAGCTGATTAATATCATGCCGCAGCATCTTGTCGATATGGAAGCAATCATGCCCGAGGTGAAAGAGCCTGTTCGAAAAAAATACAAAGATGTCAATGTCATTAAGTCCAAAGGAGAAACAAAGCGCGAGGTGGCATTCTTAACAGGCTGTGTGATGGACGTGATGTTCAGTGATATTAATGAAGCAACGATTAACGTATTAACCCGTAACGGGAATGACGTAACGATTCCGAAGAACCAAACCTGCTGCGGAGCACTGCATGTCCATGCGGGGGACCGTGACATGGGAAGAAAGCTGGCAAAACAAAATATCGAGGCATTTAAGGATTCTGATAAGGTGATTGTCAATGCAGCCGGCTGTGGCTGTGCCTTAAAGGAATATCCTGAATTATTCAGGGATGACCCTGAATGGCATGAAAAGGCGGAAGAGTTTTCTGCGAAGGTAGAGGACATTTCGAAACACCTTTATGATACAGGCTACGAAATACCAAAAGCGGAATTAAAAACTCGGATTACTTATCACGATGCCTGCCATTTGGCGCATGGACAGGGGATCCGTCAAGAACCGCGCGATCTGTTGATCAATATTCCTGGAGTGGAAATGGTTCATATGCCAAATTCGGACCGCTGCTGCGGCAGTGCGGGAATCTACAATATTACGAATCCGGAAATGGCTTCTGCCGTCCTTGAAAACAAAATGCAAAATGTCCCTGATGATGTCGAAATGATTTCGATGGGGAACCCAGGATGTATGCTCCAGATGGCAATGGGCGTACAAAAGCATGGCAGAAATCAAAAAATTGTCCACACAATTCAGCTGCTCGATTGGGCTTACCAAAAAGAAGACGGCAAGGGGGAACTCTAATGGCGGTCAAGGGAATCAAATCAACCGATCGGCATATTTTAAATCTTGCAAATATCGTAGGAGACGCCCGGTCGATTATTTACAATAAGGAAGATCTCATCGCATATGACTGTGATGGCTTCACATTACACAGGCATTTGCCCAAAGCCGTTGTATTCCCGAATAACACTGAGGAAGTGGCTGCCCTAGTTAAATATTGCGCAGAAAATCAGCTGCCATTCCTCGCACGTGGTGCAGGAACAGGCTTAAGTGGCGGCGCTATCCCTTTAAATGGTGAGGTCATTATTAGCTTAGTTCGAATGAAAAAGCTGTTAAGTGTTGACTTCGAGAATCGCCGCGCTGTGGTTCAACCGGGCTTCGTCAATTTAAAGCTGACGAACTCCATTTCTGATAAGGGCTACTATTATGCGCCAGATCCATCCAGTCAGTATTGCTGTACAATCGGTGGAAATGTCGCGGAAAATGCCGGAGGTGCTCACTGTTTAAAATATGGGGTAACAACCAACCATATCCTTGGTCTCGAAATTGTTTTACCAAACGGTGAGATTGTTGAAATTGGAGCCAACGGCATTCCTGATGAGCCGGGCTATGATCTACTCGGGCTATTAACAGGGTCTGAAGGAACATTAGGGATTGTTACCAAAATTACAGTCCGTATCCTAAAAAACCCTGAATCAAAGAAAACGGTGCTGGCTTATTTTGATAAAGTGGAAGACGGCTCACAGGCTGTTTCCGATATTGTTTCTGCCGGGATTGTACCAGCCGCCCTAGAAATGATGGACAAAACAGCGATTGAAGGGGTAGAGGCGGCAGCATTCCCAGTCGGGCATCCAAAGGATATCGAAGCCGTGCTTCTGATTGAAGTGGATGGCATTGAAGCTGGCTTGGATGAGCAAATCAATCAAATTCTTGATGTCTGCAAAAAAAGGAACGTACGTGAGGTCAGAGCGGCAAAGGATGAGGCTGAACGCGGCAGATGGTGGGCGAACCGGAAAACAGGTTTCGGTGCTATGGGCGCGATCTCTCCTGATTATTTAGTACAGGATGGCGTTATCCCTCGCAGCAAACTGCCGGAAGTTCTAAATAGAATTAACAAAATTAGTGAAGAATCCGGACTCCGGATTGCGAATATTTTTCATGCGGGAGATGGAAACTTGCACCCGTTAGTTCTTTTTGATGCCAGAATTCCCGGACAAAGTGAAAAGGCTTTGGTAGCCGGAAGTGCCTGTTTGCAGGCTTGTGCAGATGTGGGTGGTACTATCACCGGTGAGCACGGCGTCGGAATTGAGAAAAGAGAAGAAATGCGCTTCGTCTTCACTGATGAAGAAATTATCGCGCAAACGGATGTTCGAGAGGTCTTCAATCCTGATAATCTATTAAATGCGGGCAAACTATTCCCGATGCCGGGGCGATGCGTGGAAATTAAGAGGGATCTAAAAGAAAAGGAAACTGCTATTACATCCTAATTTTAACGGCATGGAGGTTCCCGTTCAATCCATTAACATATTTTTCGAAACTAGTACTTTTACCAAATCAAGGGAGGAACATCATCATGACTAATTATGTAAAAAAGGGAAATCTACAAGTGGCCCAGGAACTCTATGAATTTATTAACTCGGAAGCACTTCCGGGAAGCGGCTTGGACGCAGACCAGTTTTGGTCCGGTTTTGAAGCGTTAATCAACGACTTAACGTCAAAAAACAAGGAGCTGCTGTCGGTTCGTGATGATATTCAAAATAAACTGAACAGATGGTATCGCGAAAACAATGGAAACTTTGACTTCGAAGCTTATAAGTCATTTTTAAAGGAAATTGGCTATCTAGAACCGGAATTAGAAGATTTTGAAATTACGACTACTAATGTCGATGACGAAATTACTGTTCAAGCAGGCCCACAGTTAGTTGTTCCAGTTAATAATGCCCGCTACGCCATTAATGCGGCCAACGCCCGTTGGGGAAGCCTTTATGATGCACTTTATGGAACGGATGCGATCAGCGAAGAAGCTGGTGCCAGCCGTGAGGGAGGTTACAATCCAGTCCGCGGTGCAAAGGTCATCGAATTTGCCAGGAATTTTCTTGACCAAGCGGCTTCATTACAAGGAGCATCGCATAAGGACGCGGTTTCCTATTCGGTAGTAGATGGTAAACTTCAGGTTGCATTAAATAATGGAACAACGACGGGATTACAAAATGAAGCAAAGTTTGTCGGCTATCAGGGAACACAGGAAAATCCATCCGCCATTCTTTTAAAAAATAATGGACTTCATTTTGAAATCCAAATAGACCGAAATCATCCGATAGGCAGTACGGATGCGGCTGGCGTGAAGGATGTGATCCTTGAGTCGGCGATTACGACCATTATGGACTGCGAAGATTCTGTAGCGGCCGTAGATGCTGAAGACAAAGTGCTCGTCTATCGCAACTGGTTAGGCCTTATGAAAGGTACACTTTCAGCTACTTTTGAAAAAAGCAATAAAACGATGACACGGACACTCAATCCGGATCGCAGCTACCTGTCTCCGGCAGATGAGGAAATCACTTTAAATGGACGGTCCTTGCTATTTGTCCGCAATGTCGGACATTTAATGACTAATAGTGCCATTCTTGACGCAAATGGTGAGGAAATTCAGGAAGGTATTTTGGATGCCGTTCTGACTAGCCTTATTGCCAAACATACACTCTTAGGCAATGGTCCATTCCAAAACACGGAGAAGGGTTCAGTCTACATTGTAAAGCCAAAAATGCATGGTTCAGAAGAAGTAGCTTTTGCCAATCAGCTATTTGACCGCGTGGAAGATTTGCTTGGACTTGAGCGCAATACGTTAAAAATAGGTGTTATGGATGAAGAACGCAGAACCACTTTGAACTTGAAGGCATGCATCAAACAGGTAAAGGACCGGATTGTGTTTATTAATACCGGGTTCCTTGACAGAACAGGCGATGAAATTCATTCTTCCATGGAAGCTGGTCCAATGGTTCGTAAAAATGATATGAAATCATCCAAATGGCTCCAGGGCTATGAACAATCCAATGTGATTGCCGGACTTTCAAGCGGGTTCATGGGCCGTGCACAGGTCGGCAAAGGCATGTGGGCAATGCCGGATTTAATGGCGGAAATGCTAAAGCAAAAAATCGGTCATGTAAAAACGGGAGCCACTACAGCTTGGGTGCCATCTCCAACTGCTGCAACATTGCATGCACTGCATTACCATGAAGTAGATGTAAAAGAAGTACAGAATGAAATGCTTCATCAAACAGGAGACTTCCAAGATGATATCTTACAAGTTCCTGTTGCAAAGAACCCATCCTGGACTCCTGAAGAAATCCAGGCAGAGCTTGACAACAACTGCCAAACCCTTTTAGGCTATGTTGTCCGCTGGGTAGATCAAGGGGTTGGCTGTTCAAAAGTACTAGATATCAATGACGTGGGGTTAATGGAAGACCGAGCTACATTGCGAATTTCCAGCCAGCATTTGGCAAACTGGCTTCACCATGGCATTTGTACGAAAGAGCAAATTCTTGAAACATTGCAGCGCATGGCCAAGGTTGTTGATAAGCAAAATGCAGGAGATCAGATGTATCACAACATGGCTCCGAACTATGACGACTCCGTTGCCTTCCAGGCTGCCTGCGACTTGATTTTTGAAGGCTATGACCAGCCAAATGGCTATACGGAGCCAATCCTGCATCGCAGACGGATTGAAGCAAAGGCTAAATTCGCAGTGAAACAATAATCGATTGGAATAGATGAATTCCGGGGCATTCTTGTAATGGGAATGCCTTAGGAAAAAGTCAACAGTTTAAATTATTCGTTGAAATGAGAGACTGCACCGAGCCCAAGACCGCCATTTTCAACATTACTCATATTTTTGAAAAAATAAATGGAGGTTATCAGGCTATGCAAAACCTAAGGGAGACTTCGCTGGAACTTCACAAGCAGTCAAAAGGGAAAATAAATATCGATGTTAAGGTTCCGGTGGAAAATGCATATGATTTAAGTTTGGCTTATTCACCGGGGGTGGCAGAGCCTTGTAAAGAGATCTATCTGAACCCTGAAAAAATCTATGACTATACGATTAAAGGAAATCTTGTTGCGGTCGTATCCGATGGATCAGCCGTACTAGGCCTTGGGAATATTGGTCCAGCTGCCGCAATGCCCGTTATGGAAGGTAAAGCCGCATTATTTAAGGCTTTCGCTGATGTGGATGCATTTCCAATCTGCTTGAATACGAATGATGCGGAGCAAATTATCCAAACGGTAAAATTACTGGAACCAACATTTGGCGGCATCAATTTGGAGGACATCGCAGCACCTAATTGTTTCATTATAGAAGAGAGACTTAAAAAAGAAATGAACATCCCTGTTTTTCATGATGATCAGCATGGAACGGCAATTGTCACGGCAGCTGGATTAATTAACGCTTTAAAGGTAGTTGGCAAACGTCTTGAAGATACTAGAGTAGTAGTCAACGGCGCAGGTGCAGCGGGAATTGCCATTACAAAATTGCTACTGAGAATGGGAGTATGTGACATCATTTTGTGTGACACAAAAGGCGCTATCTATGAGGGACGCCTAACAGGAATGAATTCGATGAAAGACTCGATTGCTATGCTGACCAATAAGAGCCATATTCATGGAGATTTAAAAGAAGTGATTAAAGGGGTAGATGTGTTCATCGGTGTATCTGCCGCTGGAGCAGTCACACAAGAGATGGTCATGTCTATGAACGAGGATGCGATTATTTTTGCCATGGCAAACCCAATCCCTGAAATTATGCCAGAAGAGGCAATGGAAGCTGGAGCGGCAGTGGTAGGGACAGGACGCTCCGATTTACCGAATCAAGTGAATAATGTTCTTGCATTCCCTGGTATTTTTAAAGGGGCGCTGAAGGTCCATGCTTCTGAAATAAATGAAGAAATGAAGCTGGCTGCAGTTTATGCCATTGCCAACTTAATCTCGCTGGAAGAACTTTCCCGCGAATATGTGATTCCACATCCTTTTGATAAAAGAGTTACAGAAGCAGTAACCGCAGCAGTTGCGGAGGCTGCCATTAAAACAGGAGTCGCACGAAAGAAAATGGAGCAAGAAAAAACTGTTTGAGAGGAAGTATCACAATGAAATTTACTAGATTTACACAAGGTTCAACTGTTTATACAGGTGTGATAAAAGATAGCAACATCCAGGAAATTAAAGGTGATATGTTTGGAGAATGGGAGTTTACGG
This sequence comes from Neobacillus sp. PVCKKU3, assembly GCF_058323225.1. Lineage (NCBI taxonomy): Bacteria > Bacillati > Bacillota > Bacilli > Caryophanales > Bacillaceae > Neobacillus > Neobacillus sp. PVCKKU3. The sequence goes on along the minus strand of NZ_JBLVQN010000068.1, from coordinate 12,991 downwards.
GGAACAGTTTCTCTATAGCTGACGTAAAATTGCTGGCGCCGCTTGAACCAAACCACATCATAGGAATCGGCGCAAACTATGTTTCTAAGCTTGAAGACCTGCCTTCCGAGCTTCCGGAAATTCCAGTTTTCTTCTTTAAACCAACCTCATCCGTTATTGGTCCCGAGGATGAAATTATCATTCCAGAGGGAATTGGGCAGGTAAAGTTCGAATCTGAGTTAGCCATTGTCATTGGTAAAGAAGCTAAAAACGTTCCTGAATCAGAGGTGTTGGATTATGTATTCGGCTATACGGTTGGAAACGACGTAACAGCCCCTCAATTTTTCCATCAGGACGGGCATTGGACAATTGGCAAGTCTTTTGATACCTTCACACCGCTCGGGCCTGTGATCGAAACAGAATTGGACCCATTCGCTGTAAAGGTTGAAGCAAACCTAAACGGTGTGGAGAAACAAAATAGTGCTACGGAATTAATGATTATTCCGATCCGAAAAATGGTATCTTATTTGACAAAAGTGATGACTCTTAAGCCGGGAGATGTGATTTTGACAGGCAGTCCGCTTGGAGCTGAGCTGGTTGGTGCCGGAGATACAATTGAATGTGAAATTAAAGAAATTGGGACATTGCGTAATACATTTGTATTGGCAAAAGAATCCGTTAAATCTAATTAAATCCCTAGGAATGGCCGCTAAAAGATTTATGCTTTAATGTAACCTATTAGGGACAGTGTTTTTGAGGTGAGCGATGATGGAAAGAGAAAATATGGTCAAATCTGTAAGCAGGGCATTGGATATTATTCATTTGGTTAGTTTAAAAAAGGACGGATTGGGTGTTACAGAGATTGCTAAACAAATAGATATCAATAAAAGCTCTGTTTACCGCATCCTCTCAACATTTGTCCAATATGGTTATATCGAACAAGATGAAGTTACCGGCCGCTATAAACTCGGTTATAAATTCTTGGATATCAGTTCAAAGCTGCTTGAATCCATTGATTTAAGGGCTGAGGCTATGCCGTTTTTACAACAAATTGAAAGCGAATCGAATGAAGTCATCCATCTTGTTGTTTATGATCAAGGGGAAGTCGTTTATATCGAAAAATTAGAAGGAACCGAAACGCTGCGAATGCATTCCAAAGTTGGAAAAAGGGCTCCTATGCATTGTACATCCGTTGGTAAAGCAATCCTGGCCTTTCAGCCTGCTGATGTTGTACATGAAATTCTTGATCGAAAAGGCATGCCGATGTACACAGATAAAACGATTACCAATAAAGAAGAGTTTTTCCGGGAATTGGCCGACGTAAAAAGAAAGGGCTATGCACTGGATTTAGAAGAAAATGAATATGGAATTACATGCATTGCTGTACCGATCTTTGACTATACGGGCAAAGTTGTTGCGGCAGCCAGCCTCTCTGGACCAACAATACGAATGACGGATGATCGATTAAAACGACTTGAAGCACGAATGCTGCACATAGCAAAACAAATATCAACACGACTGGGTTTTGAAAATAAAGTTAGCTAAGAATATTTGACTAGTATAAATGATATACTGGTCAAATATATTTTTGGATTTTTTTAATTATAATTTTCTAAAAATTATTGTAATTCAGATAAAAATCCGTATAATAAAAGAGTGATCGAAACGTGTTGTATAACATATTAATTATTGTTGTATAACATGTTTCGTCCTCAGCAACAAATTTAAGGGTTGTTTCTTATTACGAAACGAAGAGGGGTGAAAGTTTAAAAAAATTTTTAAAGTATGATATTACAGCGTTTCACAGTCACTTACATATTAATCAGTCATCATAGAAATCTATTGATTTATCCATCAGAACTATTCATTTCTAGGTCTGAAAAGGGATAAGACCGATACATGAAAATTTTAATTTTTTTATGATGGGGGATTACTATGACATTTACACAAAATTTTACGGCGGTGGGAGATAGTCTCGCCTTATCCGCTTTGGTAGCTCTTATACCAATTTTATATTTTTTCTGGGCTTTAGCCATAAAACGCATGAAAGGCTATATAGCTGGTTTAACAACACTACTAATTGCTTTAATACTTGCAGTAGTTGCATTTAAAATGCCTGCCGGTATGGCGGTCATGTCTGCCACGCAGGGTGCCGTATATGGTATATTGCCTATAGGCTGGATCATTATTACATCTGTATTCCTCTACAAATTAACCGTCAAGACTGGCCAATTCGATATTATCCGCCATTCGGTCGTTTCACTCACCGAGGACAGACGTCTTCAAGCGCTTTTGGTAGCGTTCTCATTTGGAGCATTCCTTGAAGGTGCTGCAGGTTTCGGTGCTCCGGTTGCCATTTCGGCTGCTCTTCTTGTCGGTTTGGGTTTTAATCCTCTTTACGCTGCCGGTTTATGTCTAATCGCCAATACAGCCCCTGTTGCATTTGGTGCAATCGGTACGCCGATCATTGCTGTTGAGGGACCAACTGGAATTTCAGCATTGGAAATTTCCAAAATGGTAGGACGTCAGCTGCCGTTCTTATCATTGTTCGTTCCGTTTTATTTAGTTGTTATTATGGCAGGGTTTAAGAAAGCATTGGAAATCTTACCAGCCATCTTCATCACTGGGTTCACTTTTGCAGTAACTCAATACTTAAGCTCCAACTTCCTTGGTCCAGAACTTCCCGATATTTTATCAGCACTAGTGTCATTGTTTGCCCTAGCAATCTTCTTGAAATTTTGGAAACCAAAAACTATTTTCCGCTTTTCATCTGAGCAAGAACTGGCTGCATCTGTTGCTGCCAAAGTATCTAATAGTCAGCAAGTAAAATACACAGGTGGGCAAATTTTTAAAGCTTGGTCACCATTCCTTGTATTGACTGCATTTATTACAATTTGGGGAATCCCAACAGTTAAATTGGCTTTGACAGGTCATTATGAAGGAACAAACGCTATTTTGAAAGCGATAAATGCTCTTGGACACGCGTTAACACTGATGCCTGAAGTTCCATTATTAAACAACAAAGTCATTAATTCTGCCGGTGCTCCTGTTGCGGCCATTTATAAGCTGGAAATCTTGGGTGCAGCTGGTACATCAGTCATTATTGCGGCCATTGTCACCAAGTTTATCGTTAAAATTTCTTGGAAAGAATGGGTTGCAACCTTTGGGGAAACTCTCAATGAACTAAAGTTCCCTATCATTACAATCGCTTCAGTTGTAGGGTATGCCTATGTAACTAACTCATCAGGGATGAGTACGACATTAGGAATGACGCTCGCAAAAACAGGTTCCCTATTTGCCTTTTTCTCTCCAGTCCTTGGATGGTTAGGCGTGTTTATCACTGGATCAGATACATCATCGAACCTTTTGTTTGGTGCAATGCAAAAGGTGACAGCACTGAACCTTGGTATGGATCCGGTATTAGCAGTCGCTGCAAACTCTTCGGGTGGGGTTACTGGAAAAATGATTTCACCACAATCCATTGCTGTAGCGTGTGCAGCTGTAGGCCTGGCAGGAAAAGAGGCCGACTTGTTCCGCTTTACGGTTAAACACAGTATTGTTTTGGTCTTTATTGTCTGTATCATGACATTCCTGCAAAATAGCAGTGTATTAGGTTGGATGGTTCCATAAAATAGAATCCAATCCGTTTTAGTTAAGGTCAGCCAAATTTTAGGCTGGCCTTTTTGTGATACCTGGTGAAGGTACAGTGCCTTGGTCGGTGTGTTTTTTAATTTGCTGGAAAAAGGGAAAAAAGGGTTAGATAAGCTAAAATAGGTAGGTTTTGAACTAGTTATTGGAAGATCTGAGGTTGGCTTTTATCGACAAGTTTCTAAACAGAATACCATTTCTATTTGTCATAAAAATTATTTTTCGAGCTTTGTCGAAAAAACAAATTTTCTTAAAAAATTTTTGTTAAAATAATTTGAATAAGTCTGATTTTTATTCTAGTAAGTTTTAATAGGTTAATTGTAAACTAGAGTATATAAATGAAATGGTTTGCAGCATTAAACAACACTTGGCAGAGCGGTGAAAAAATAATTATGAAATTTAAAACAAAATTGTATTTAGGGTTTGGCTTATTGATTTTCCTGTTTATTGTTTTTTTATTATTCTTAATGATGCTGATGAATCAGTTGAACACGAATATGAAGAATGCCGTTGACAACTACGAACTGGCAAAGACTGCCTACAAGATCCAAGATTCCCTCAATTGGTATCGCAGTGATTCCAAAGGCATTTTGGCGAATCCGCCGGCTGACCTGTTAAAGGAATTTCAAGACCATAAGGAACAAAGTTACTTGAATGCCAATCAAGCGATTGAGACTCTTCGTAAGCTCGACAAACGCGAAAAATCTCAGAAAGTCATCGCTGAGTTACAATCATTAAGTATTCAGCTCCGTGCTATGGAGGCCAAGACCAATAAGTTAATGGAACAAAACAAGGACGAAGAAGCAAGGAACCTATTTTGGTATGATACGTGGGATGTCATTGATAAAATGACAAGTGATGCCACTTATTTACAAACTATTCAGGAGGATGGAGTCCAAAGTGAATTTGAGCTGTCGAATGATACCACCTCCACCGCCTACAAATTCATTTTTGGCTATGCTGTCGCCGTCCTGATCTTGGGCGGAGCGATCACATTCTTTATCCTAAGGAGTATGTCTAAAAATTTAAATGATGTCATGTCTGTTTTCACAAACGCCGCCTTTGGCAAGGGGAACCATCTGCCGCGGATCAAGGTGAAAACAAAGGATGAAATCGGAAAAATCTCAATCGCTTATAATGAAATGGCCCAGGTGCTTGAGAAACATCATAAACAAGAAAAAGAATTAAAAAATGCAGCTGAGGAACAAAGCTGGTTAAATACGAAGATTGCGGAAATTGCCACGATGTACCCGGGTATTAACAACCTCAATGAATTAGCTCAGCTTTTTATTACAAGGTTGGCGCCTATTGTCGGGGCAAGCTACGGGCTTATTTATATGAAGGAAGACAGCGTATTTCGAAGGTATGGGTCATATGCCGGCCAGGAGGAGCCTGTTGGGCGGGAAAGTGTCTCTGTGGGTGAAGGGCTAGTCGGACAATGTGCGCTTGACAGACGTCCGATATCGCTTGAGGACATACCCGAGAATTATATCAAAATTTCATCCGGCACTGGTGAAGCGTCCCCAAACAGCATCCTTGTCATTCCTGCTGAATATCAGGGAGAAGTGCTTGCTGTCATTGAACTCGCTTCATTTAAACCATTCGCTCGGCTTGAACAGTTACTACTTGAGGAAGTCGTCAGCCATCTTGGGATCAACATTAAGAGTATCCAAAGGCATATGCGGGTGGAAGAATTGCTCCAGGAATCACAAACCCTGACCGAAGAGCTGCAAAGTCAGTCCGAAGAGCTGCAATTGCAGCAGGAAGAATTACGGACCGTCAATGAACAGCTTGAAGAACAGTTCAAAAGCTCGGAGAAAAAAACGCATGAACTTGAAAAAATTAAAAATATGCTCGAGGAGAAGGCTCAGCAATTAATGATGAGTTCCCAATATAAATCCGAGTTTCTTGCCAATATGTCACACGAGCTGCGGACACCATTGAACAGCTTGTTGATTCTAGCACAAATGCTTTCAGAAAACAGCGCTCAAAACCTAACCCAAAAGCAGGTTGAATATGCAAAAACAATCCTCTCCTCTGGTCATGACCTGCTGCGGTTAATCAATGATGTACTTGATATCTCTAAAATTGAGGCTGGTAAGATGGAGATTTACCTAGAGAAAACGGAGATTCAAGAAATAAAGGCATCACTCGAGTCACAATTTTTCCCGCTGGCACGGCAAAAGGGACTCGACTTTTCGATTCAGCTTGACCCTTTTTTACCGGGTCTAATCCATACCGATCCACAGAGGCTCCAGCAAATTCTTATCAATTTGCTATCAAATGCCTTCAAATTTACAGAAAAGGGCCGGATTATGCTGCAGATTGAGAAAGCAAAGCAAACTGTTTTTTCAGAGGAAAAGGGAAATAATCAAGTCGAAAACATGATTGCTTTTTCAGTGAGGGATACAGGGATTGGCATTTCACAAGAGAATCAGAAGTTAATTTTTGAGGCCTTTCAACAAGCCGATGGAACGACAAGCCGCAAATATGGCGGCACTGGCCTGGGGCTATCGATCAGCCGCGAACTGGCTCAGCTTTTAGGCGGCTATCTTACTGTTGACAGCACAATAGGCGAAGGCAGCACGTTTACATTATACATTCCTGGTTTGGCATATGAACCAGCACAGCTTGAGGCGGCCGTCACGGTTGAAGAATTAAAGCCTGCTAGTTTTACCGGGGAATCGCTTGAAGGAAAAAAAATCCTGATTGTCGACGATGATATGCGCAATATTTTTGCTTTAACAACAGCACTTGAAAGCTACTTTGTTGAAGTAGTTTTTGCGGAAAATGGCAGAGAAGGCATCGATGTCCTGCAAAAAAGTCCAGATATTGACCTCGTGTTGATGGACATTATGATGCCGGAAATGGATGGGTTTGAAGCGATTCGCGCTATCCGCCAGATGCCTGAATACATGAATCTTCCTATCATTGCCCTGACCGCAAAGGCAATGAAAAGTGATCGAAAAAAATGCATCGAAGCCGGGGCATCTGATTATATCAGCAAACCCGTGCATATAGAGCAGCTTATTTCCATTATGCGAGTTTGGCTATATCGATAAGAAAGGTTTAATTATAAATGGAAAAATTAATATCATTCGACAAGAGTGAAATTGAAAAGATTGAAATGAACCTGCTGCTAGAGGGGATTTATCGATTATATGGGGTTGATTTCCGTAATTATTCTGCCCCGTTTGTGAAGCGGCGAACTGAACATCGGATCCGGACGGAGAAGCTCTCAGGAATCTCTGACCTCCAGCAAAAGATTCTCTACGACCCGCTGTTGATGCGTCGCTTTTTTAACGATTTTTCAATAAATGTGACGGAAATGTTCCGCGACCCTTCGTTTTTTCTAGCATTTCGGACAAAGGTTGTTCCGCTCTTGCGCAATTATCCCACGATTCGGATTTGGCATGTCGGCTGCGCGACTGGTGAAGAGGTCCTGTCGATGGCGATTCTCCTGCATGAGGAATGCCTTTATAAAAAAACTAGACTTTATGCCACCGATATTAGCGAGGCGGCACTGGACCAGGCCAGAAAAGCAATGATGCCCTTGAACAAAATGAAAAATTATACGAAAAACTACCTTGAGGCAGGCGGGACAAGTGCTTTTTCCGAATATTATGTTGCCCGGGAGTCATGCGCCGCCTTCCATTCTTTTCTTACGGAAAATGTAGTGTTTGCGCAGCATAATTTAGCCACCGACCAATCGTTTAATGAATTTCATGTCATCATTTGCCGGAATGTCATGATCTATTTTAATAAATTTCTGCAAAATCGTGTGCTGCACCTGCTGCATGAAAGTTTGTCTGCATCCGGATTCCTTGGCTTGGGAAGTAAGGAGGGAATCCAGTTTACCGATATCGCAAATTATTATGAGGAAGTCGATTCTGATGAGAAACTCTACCGTAAAATCCATTCATAATATCCATCCTGTGGATCCAATCAATATTTTAATGGTCGATGACCGCCCGGAAAACCTGCTCGCTTTAGAGGCCGTTTTAGCATCGCCCCATTATCGTTTAGTGAAGGCAGGCTCGGGTGAGGAAGCGTTGAAATGTGTACTGAGGCAGAATTTTGCCGTCATTTTGCTGGATGTGCAAATGCCAGGCTTGAACGGTTTTGAAACGGCAAAATTGATTAAGGCGCGGGAAAAATCAAAGTTTGTTCCAATTATTTTTATCACGGCTATCAGTCAAACGACCGAGCATGTCCTAAAGGGATATAATTTAGGAGCAGTTGATTATATTTTTAAACCGTTTCATCCGGAGACATTAAAGTTAAAGGTGCAGGAGTTTGTCAAAATCCATCAAAATCAGGATCGTAAGGAAATCGAGCGGCAGCAAGAGCTTCTTCATGTAAACGCAAAGCTAAACAAGACGACCCTTGATTTGCAAAAAAAAGAAGAATTGGCCCGGGTGATTGAAGAAACACTGATTGACACGATTATTACGTTTGACCAGGAAGGGACGATTATCTCGGTCAATCCTGCAGCCCAAAAATTATTTGGCTATTCGATGGGGGAGTTTTTGGGACTTAAAATGGAGGACCTTTTTGTGGAAATGTGGGATCAAAATGGAACCTCCATCGGGAAAATGCTTGAGGCTGTTGCCAAGCATAAAAACGAACATCACTTTCCTGTGGAGCTGCAAATCGGTGAGGCGGTTATCCATAATGAGCATTTCTACGTTTGTTCGCTGCGCGATATTACCGAGCGGAAGCAGCAATACGAGCTGCTCGAGAAGCTGGTGGAAGAGAGGACGAATGAACTTGTCATTGCCAACGAAAAACTGCGTAAGGAAATAGAGGTACGGATGCAATTTGAAGAAGAGCTGCGGAAGGAAATTGAAGTCCGAAAACAATTTTCTGAGGACCTGCGCCTGTCGCAGGAGCATTTTTATAAAATTTTTCAATCAAGCCCCTGCCTAATTGAAATTCGTTCAATGACTGACAACAGGTACCTGGACGTCAATGCAAGCTGGCTCAAATTTACCGGTTATTCCTTAATGGAGGTCATTGGCCGGCAGCCGACAGTTTTACCTGCCTGCCACAAGGAATCCTTGCAAAATGAAAAGATTTATTACCTAACAAAATCAGGAGAGAAGCGGCAGGGATTGTTGGCAACGGAAATCATTGAGGTGAAAGGTGAAAGCTGCATTCTCAGCGTGATAACTGATGTAACCGAGCTTGAACAATTGGGAGCGAAAATGGCGCGCTTAGACCGCCTCAATTTAATTGGTGAAATGGCGGCGGGAATTGCCCATGAAATTAGGAATCCGATGACAACCGTCAAAGGGTTTTTGGAGCTTTCCAAAAAAAGCATCGACAATCTATCTGTTCAATATATTGATTTAATGCTGTCCGAATTGGACCGGGCCAATTCAATTATTTCCGAATTTCTTAATTTAGCGAAAAACAAGCAATCGTATAAAAAATCTCAGTGGTTGAATCCGATTATTGAGGGGCTTTATCCTTTAATCAAAGCCGAAGCGCTGCTGACGGATAAAACGGTCTCCTTGCTGTTATCGGAAGTCCCGAGGCTTTATCTCGATGAAAAAGAAATTAGCCAACTGATTCTTAATCTTTCCCTGAATGGGCTCGAGTCGATGGCAGCCGGCGGTGAATTGACAATTAAAACCTATCTTGACGGGCAGGATGTAGTGCTGGAGATCCAAGACCAAGGCTCCGGTATCGAACCTGAACTGATCGAAATGATCGGGACACCGTTTTTCACTACCAAAGATTCCGGGACTGGCCTGGGCCTGCCCATCTGCTATAGTGTCGCCGAGCGTCATGGAGCCGTTATCGATATGCAAACAAGCACTGAAGGAACAACCTTTCTTGTACGTTTTCGGGAAAGGGATTTCTAGAAAAAAATTAAATTTTTGTTTTTGGAAAAGTTTTGATACAAAAGAACCATCCCCATGCATCCGTAAGAGAATAGAGGAGGAAGAGATTTGACAAAAACAAATCAAAAAATTGTTCCACATTTATGGTATGACAAGGAAGCAAAAGAAGCAGCCGAGTTTTATGTTAACATATTCCCGGACTCGAAAATTACAGATGTGACAACCATTCACGACACACCCTCAGGCGACTCCGATATAGTCTCATTTGAGCTATGGGGTCAAAAGTTTGCGGCTATCAGTGCAGGACCTTTTTTCAAGATCAATCCGTCGATCTCTTTTATGGTAAATTTTGATCCAGCACGAGATAAAGACGCGAGAGAAAAAATAGATGAAGTTTGGAACAGATTATCCGAAGGCGGCACAGCGTTAATGCCGCTTGATAAGTATCCGTTCAGTGAAAGGTATGGCTGGATTCAAGATAAGTTTGGTTTGACATGGCAGTTAATCCTAACCAATCCAGAAGGTGAAGAACGGCCTCCATTAATTCCATCACTTTTGTTTGTCGGTGATCAATGCGGTAACACGGAAGAGGCGATTAATTTTTATTTATCAGTATTTAAGGACGCGAAGCAGGGACTGATCGCCCGCTATCCTAAAGGAATGGAACCTGACAAAGAAGGAACAGTTATGTTCAGTGAATTTAGCTTAGAAAATCAGTTGTTTACCGCAATGGATATTGCTCACGAACATAAATTCAGTTTTAACGAGGCAACCTCATTTATGGTTTACTGCGACACACAAGAAGAGATTGATTACTACTGGGAGAAACTCTCTAAGGTTCCTGAAGCAGAACAATGCGGCTGGCTGAAAGACCAGTATGGTATATCCTGGCAAATCGTGCCTAGGGAGATGGACGAGATGATGGGCAAAAGTACACCTGATCAACTTGCACGCGTAACGAAAGCATTTCTAAAAATGAAGAAATTTGATCTTGAGGAATTGCGGAAAGCATACAAGGGATCTTGAGAATAGTGCCTAAGTGATATAAAAATATGAAGCAGATTTCGGAGCGTTGGTTGGATCCCGACCTCCGATATACATAATATAGCAGTATTATAATGATACACGAGAACCGTCCCCATGCATCACTTGCCTTTGTTAGGGAAAAGTAAGGATGAAAAGAATTTCATTTTGGGGGATCTTGCATTGAATTCTAAATTTAAAGCTTTATTTGAGTCGTTTACTTTCCCATGTGGTGTTTAATTGAAAGACCGGATTGTGATGGCACCGATGACTAATTTTTCATCGAACGAGGATGGGACGGTTTCGGATTCAGAAGTAAAATATTATGCAAGGCGGTCCGGCGGTGTAGGAATGGTGGTCACTGCTTGTACATATGTTACTGCAAATGGTAAGGGGTTTAATGGAGAATTTGGCGCTGATTCTGATGAATTAATCCCCAGTTTACGACAACTGGCCATAGGTATTAAAGAGCAGGGTGCTAAAGCTGTATTGCAAATTTTCCATGGCGGGAGGCAAGTTCCTACTCAATTAGTGCCAAATGGTGATGTTGTTAGTGCAAGTGCCATTCCGTCTGAAGGGCAAGGGAAGCCGGTACCTAGAGAACTGCCAGAAGAAGAAATTGAAGCCATTATTAAAGCATTTGGGGAAACAACTAGAAGGGCCATCGAAGCAGGATATGATGGTGTTGAAATCCATGGGGCAAATGGCTATCTTATTCAGCAATTCTTTTCTCCGCATTCCAATCGCAGGGGGGACCGATGGGGCGGCAGTGTTGAAAAGAGATTGACCTTCCCTCTTGCAATTGTCGACGAAGTAAAAAGGGTCGTTGCTGAAAATACGAATGAACCTTTTATTGTAGGCTACCGCTTTTCACCGGAAGAACCAGAAACACCTGGGATTACGATGGCAGATACTTTGGTGCTGATCGATGCATTGGCGGATAAGAACCTTGATTACCTCCATGTTTCATTAAATGATTTCTGGTCAAAGCCAAGAAGAGGCGTGGACGATACTCGTGCTCGAATCGAAATTATACAGGAACGCGTTGGAAGTAAGGTACCTGTAATCGGTGTTGGCTCACTTTATTCTGCAGACGATGTCCTCCGGGCAAAGGAGACGGGGATACCACTTATTGCAATGGGTCGGGAATTAATTATTGATCCAGATTGGGTTCAAAAGGTTGCAGAAGGCAAGGAAGATGAAATCTTAACAAAAATTGACAAAGGAAAGCAGCAGGAATTAATGGTTCCTGACCCATTGTGGCAGGCTATCATCCATACTCCGGGCTGGTTTCCGGGAATTGAATAGAAGTAGGAAAAGTATCCTTTTTTTAGGATGCTTTTTTATTATATCTAATAGGCGTATAGGTAAAATATGGTATAATGAAAGAAAAAAGAAAGAGGGACTTTTATGGTTTTAAAAAGAACCTTGAACCGGAATGCGCTGCTGATTTTGCTGTTATTAGTAATAGGTGCGAATTATTCTTTGTATCATACAAGCTTGGGAATTCAAATATTGCCTGAACAACCTAATATTATCGTTGCTGCTTCCATGTTAGACTTAGCGTTGATTTCACCGATTTTATTTTTAGCGTGGAAACGAAAAATGAATTGGAAAAACCTGATTGTGGGGATAGCAGGCGGCCTGATTTTGGTGCGCTTCCTCATACCGATGGAGTATTTGGCACCATTCGAGGCTGTCACGTGGGCTGGGTTTGCCGTTGAAGGCGGACTATTATTGTTAGAGGTTATGGTTCTTGTCTCGTTGTTCAAATATATGCCAAACATTGTACGTGCTGTTAAAAGAAGTTCCCTGCCGGTTATCTTTTCTTTTTCGAAAGCTGTGGATCAAGAGGTTAAACCATATCCAATTATTCGCATCATTTGTTCAGAAATGCTCATGTTTTACTATGCCTTCGCTTCCTGGAAAAAGAAACCGCAGCTTGGGCAGCATGAGTTTACGTTACATCAAAAATCGAGTTTGATTGCGATGCAAGTGATGCTGATTCACGCGACGGTCATTGAAATGGCTGGTCTTCATTGGCTGTTTCATGAAAAGTCTGTTATTCTATCAATTATTTTACTTGTACTTAATGGTTACACAGTCATTTTCTTTTTAGGAGATATCCAAGCCGTTCGCCACAATCCCTTGCTTATCACTGAGGAAGGTATGTACATTTCCCTGGGATTGATGAAACGAATGGAAATAAAGTGGGACGATGTTGAAGAAGTTATCGAGGCGCCTAAGCTTGGAAAACGTTCTAAAGATACAATTGAATTCATTGCCCGTGACTTTGAAGAAGTAAAGCCTGACGTCATATTGAAATTAAAACAACCAGCCGAAGCAACCTTAATCATGGGAATCAAAAAGAACTACTCAAAAGTAGCAATCCGCGTCGACGAACCAAACAAGTTTATAAGCGTTTTAAAGGAAAATGTAAAATGATGCATGGGGACGGTTCTCATGCATCATTTATTTTATGAATGAGGCAC
>NZ_JBLVQN010000067.1:0-22826 GCF_058323225.1 Neobacillus sp. PVCKKU3 | reverse complement strand
AATATCCCTATTATTGAATACTCATTAGGATTAGCCAATAAGCACATGAAAGATATTACAGATATTTTTACAAATGAAAAAATACCGATACCTGTTGGATTTACGGATAAAGATGTAAATGTAAATGCACCAAGATTATTTACCGATACATTCATGAATTATTATCTACAAAATATGGCGGTTATTGGAATGGCAGGTGCAGGGGTTGCTATCGGTGTTTCATCAAGAGAAGATATAAGTACATTTTTCCATACAATTCTCGATGAAGCTAAAACATTACACGATATGAGTAGAAAAGTTAATTTGTCAAAAGGAACTTACATTAGACCGCCTTATATATCTAATCCTGATAAGGTTAACTTTGTATCAAAACAAAGATTTTTGTTTGATTTCTTTGGAAAAGGAAAAAGACCGCTAACGTCAATTGAAATTGCCCATCTTTTTATTAATATTCAAACTAACGCATTGGGTAAAGCAATGATGATGGGATTTGCACAAGTTTGTAAAGGTGAAGATGTAAAACAATTTTTTATGGAAGGCAAAGGGATTGCTGATAAGCATATTAAAAAATTCAGTACAACACTTACAAATAATGATGTACCTGCCCCTATGTCTTGGGATTCGCATGTTTTAGATAGTACGGTTGCCCCTTTTTCAGATAAATTAATGGTGTTTCATACAACTGGAATGATTACGGTCGGAATAGGAAATTACGGTACTGCTGCTGGAACTTGTGAAAGAATGGATTTAAGTGCAAATTATACAAGGCTTTCAGCGGAAATCGCTTTATATGCGGAGGATGGTGCAAACCTAATGATTAAACATGCTTGGTTAGAAGAACCTCCACAAGCAGATGACCGTCAAGCCCTTGTTAATCAACCAAAGTAATAAATTGATTTTTTAAAGTATTGGTAAAGGATTAGTACAGATGTGGCGAACAAAAAAGAAGCATTGTCCTTGAGGAGTATTGCACTACCAGGATTCGGACAGTTTTTAAACAGGAAACTTTTTAAAAGAACTGTTTTGTTAATACTGGAATTTGTCGTTAATGTTCAATCGAATTTTAACGAAGTAATTATTTTAAGTTTTCATGGTGATATAGAAAAAGCGATTGAACTAGCAGATTACCAATGGTTAATGTTTTATTCTTGTCTTTATTTTTATGCCTATGTGGGATGCTTGGAAAGATGCAGGGGGAGGAAAAGAAAAGATTGCGTTTCTATCGTTTGTATTTTCGGCGTATTTTGTTGCGGTTGGATGTATCTATTCATCAAGTTTTAGGATATTTGGGGTTTTATTCGGACCTGTTTGGCTTCCAATTTTATTTGTCATTCCGGGGTTAGTTGTAGGTTTAATGCTTAAGAAATTTTTAAGATAACCGTTAATCAAAATCTTATTGGGCTTCCTCTTTTGGAGAAGTCTTTTTTAATTGTAAAAAAGGAGAATCCCCTTTAAGGAATCCCCCTATATTAAAATCCTGCCCTCTTTTATCGAATGTTCTCCTTTAACAACATAAAAAACCCCTCCTCCAATTTATGAGAAGTGGTTATAGCTATTGATATAAATTTTTTACATCACTACTTCACAGAATGGGTGAAAAATAGCTTACCTATTTCTCATTTTGAGGAGCATGTGAGTGGCTCAGGAAGCCTTACATCATGCCGCCCATATGTTTTTAAGCTGTAACATTTTTAAAGCGACGATAGAAGAAAATTCCGTCGAATCAGCATTCTGAAGGCATCAAGTGTAATATCTTTAACCCTAATTTACTTCGTTTTATTAGACTTCGTTAGCAAAATGTTAGCCGTCAATGATTTGCAATTAACTTGATGTCTTTTATAACAGAAGCGGTACAAATTCTGTTTGAGGGTAATATCTTAATCATTTAATCCCTTTCCATCGAGAATTTTCTGCATGTTTTTTTCAATCCTTGATACCCGGGTTTTGGATTGTTTGGGTGCTGAAAAATGAAGAATATATGCTCTTTGACGCCCCGGCGTCAATGCTTCAAAGGCAGTTTTCAAGGCGGGGATTTCCTCTAATTTATGTTGAAGTTCTTCAGGTATCGGTTCCGGATTCTTTTCAAACTCCACTTTCAAACCGGCTTTTTCCACTTCAATGGCTTCATGAATATAGTCTTTCAAGACGGTTTCGAGTTCAATAATGTCCTGAACATTGGTGAACCGAACCAAACGTGCCGCCTGGGTATTCTCCCCAGGTTTTTCCAGAATTTGATGGGGGTCCTTTAACAGGGCACCTTTGAAAAAGCTGATAGAACAGTATTCATTAAAAGCAGCTACTGTAATGACATTACTTTTATTATATGTGTAGCAAGGAATGCCCCATTTCAATTCTTCTTTCAGCCCACAATCAAGAACAATCATTCTCAATTTCTCTAATTCTTCCGGCCATTTGTGGACCTTACAGTCGGGAGTCCCCCCCAGCGGGCAGCGCATGCAGCCCACAAGTAAATATTTATCAACCTTAGGATTCATACTACTAATTGTCATTAGGAAACACCTCTCTTCAATTTTTGGTTAACTTTAATACCCAAAAAAGGCATCCTTTTTGATATTCCGTTTTGAAATATTATTTTTTTGTAAATAAGCAGAAATATCATCTACCATTGACTTCGGTCCTGCAATGAAGTATTTACCATTGTCTTTATAAAGGTTCGTAAACTTATCTATCTCCTGATGTAAGTCATTCCTTGAATCAACGTAAGTTACACCTATTGAAGTGTTGTTAGCAATTCTATCAAGTTCATCCTTATATATATAGGACTTTTTACTATCCATATAGAGTAGATGGATTGGGTGATCCCCTCTATTCCCTTCTGCCTCGATTTGTTTTACTATCGACCGGAACGGTGTTATTCCAATTCCACCTGCTATCAGAAGTGAAGGACTGTTATCTTTTAAATAAAAACTACCTACTGGTCCACTGATTTTAACCTTCATCCCCTGTTTAAATCCAACATCGCTTTCTTAAAATCACTTGGGTTATCACCAACACGCATTGTCAGTCTAACAACATTCTCTGTGGGCGCAGATGCCACAGTGAATGGTCGTATAGGTTTTTTTATTTTCTTATGAGTAATATTAAACAAACCATGCTGCCCTGCTTTCCAGGTTAAATCTTTCTCTTTTTCAAATAGAAAGGAATAAACATCTTCTGATTCTTTGTAGCTTTCTATAAATACTAAATCTCTCTTTTTAAATATGGATAATGTATCTTGAAAAAAACTCATTTTCCCTCTCTCCTTATTTAAATACTAATACTAGTTCTAATAGAACAACGGCTCAGTATATCGAACCGTTGTTTTTGCCAATTCGTTTAGCTTCATTTGCTAAACGGTTAGTCTTATCATTCCCCTAACACTTTTTTAAGTTCGTCAACCATGCCGGCCCAACCATATTTCGCGCCATTGAATGCTTGATCTTCTTGTTCGAATCCGGTTTGTTCAAGATGTAAGTGGGTTGTTCCATCCTCTTCCCTCAATGTCCAGGTGACAATCGTGTTGATTGGGCCACCTGCCCAAGTGTAAGATAGCTTATTAGGCTCGTCCACTACCAATACTTCACAATCTACAATTAAATTCCACTGCGGATTTTGAAATTGACATTTGTGACCTACGATTGGTTTAAAGTCATTTTCCATAATCCATTTTGCAAGCGTGTCCGAATCTGTTAATGCGTTCCACACCTTATTGATTGAACTTGTAAATTGAAAATCTAATGAAAACTCTGCCATTCTTTATTCCTCCGATAATAAATTTTTTAAAAGTGCCACTCTATCAATCCAAAATTTTTCATAAAAGGATACCCAATCTTTAATTTCCCTTAGTGGAGCTGCAATTAGCCGATACCTTGTTTCTCTGCCAACTTTACGGTCTGCAACTAGACCAGCTTCTTTAAGGATTGCCAAATGTTTAGAGACAGCAGTACGCCCCATTTGAAATTGAGGAGTAATTTCGTGAAGAGGCAACTCTTCTGCTGCTGCTAACAAACGTAACAGTTTACGTCTTGTTGGGTCAGCAATGGCTGCATACACATCACGCTCTTGTTTTTTCTCACTCAAAACCTCCTCCCCCCTCTTTATATTGGACACCAATTAGTGTCTTTATTATAGGACACTATTCAGTGCCGCATCAATGTTTATTTTTGACATAACTGGCATAAGTTTATTCCCTTATCATCAAGTAAATTTGCTGGAGAAGAAGCGAGGACATTGGGGTCAGTCCCTCAGTGAACTAAAGCTTTAACGAACCGGGGGACTGGCCTCTTAGCCAGGTCGTCTTATGTAATAATCCCCTTCAAAAGTTTTCCATCATTTTTACTAGATTCCTGTCTCGACAATATTCTTCCTTCTAGGGAGGATTATACATAGATTTCGTAGCATCTTATGCTTTTCTAATCAATCCTTTAGTTAAAACGAATTTAGCTAATTAAACGTTTAATTAAATACTTCCTAAACCCTTTAAACATAAGTATTATAGGCTGTTTTCAAGGAAAAAAGTTGTCGTATAGAAGTGGTGGTTGTTATAAATTTTCTTCAAACCTGACAATAGAAACCAACATAATACTTTTTCTGACGAATAGAAACAAATTGTATACTAAATAATCGTTTGATTAAAAGCGTCATAAACCCTTTCAACCAGGTTTTTTTCCTGTTTTCTAGAAAAATATATTGTCGAGGAAAACACCTGTATTTCTACTATAGGTGAAACGAAAGTGGAACAAATTAATGATTCAAAAATGCTCAAGGAATGACAGGGCTGTATTTTCCCTACCAATCTTTTTCCCCTGCATTCAAATCTAATACAAAACCACTAGGAACTTCCCGCCCATAAGACGTATTCTGTACCAAATCACTAATTTTGGGCGGATGCGGCGAATCTACTACAAATTTCAATAGATTCTCATGCACTCGATCATACGAATATTTTTGTAGAACCATATGCCAAGCATCCAGCTTCTGTTGGTCAAATTGAAACTTGTCATAATAGATTTGGATTAGAATCATCAACTTATAAATCTCTTTCTTATTCATCAAGGTTAAAATCCTCCTCCGTCAATCTCTTCTTACCTTCCTGCTGATTGAGATAAGCTTCAAATTTGGTCCCAAACAATGTCTCCGGCCGCAGGAACTTATTCCAATAAGGATCAGGCTTCCATTCAGTTGACTTTAAATCGATGACTCTAGTAAAATCCTCAAGGGTAAAACCTTCTCTGTATCTGGCATGAATCAGTTCTCTCGTTTTAATAGAGCCTAGTTTAAAGTTCTTTTCAGTCTTCTCATTTAAATAGCGGATAATTTCAGCATATGGAATCTCCTTTTTCACAGGAGAAGGGACAACGGATTCCTCCATCTTTTCCTGCCCCTCCTCAGGTACATGTTCCTCATTAGGATGAGCTTGGCGTTCAGATAGGCTACCTTCAAGCTCCTGCAACTTTTCATAATCAATGGTGTACCATTTTGTCTTATCCATTTTCATTTGATTCCAATTTTCAGATAAAAGTAATCCCAGCATCTCTAATGAGCGAATCGTCCGCTTAATTGTACTCACTGACCAAAATGGCAGCTGCTTCTGCCACTCTTCATATGTATTATAAACCCAGGTTCTCCCCTCAATTTTATGCTTGCTGATTCCAAGCCAATAATGTATTTGCTGCAATACCACAGCCTCATTTAAACCAATCTCAACTGCCAAACTAGGAATAATCATGACAGGACTTTCATTTATTAATAACTTACTCAACTGAACCACTCCTCTATTGCACTTTTATAAAGGAACCTTGATTCGGTCGTAAGACGCGAGTATCTAACCGATTGGTCTTAATCCCTTCGACATTTATATATGAATAAAATCGCAAAAAGGACAGGGTATAATAAAATAAACATTTCCTTGATAGAAAATTGATATGGAAAAAGGCAGAGGACATATTATTTAATTCTTTGAAGTAATCTTTGAAGTACTCTAATGAAGAAATCTATGGTATTGCTTGGGTCAACAAGAGTATCTCTACGCGTCATTCTGAACCCAACTACACGTCAGGATGATCGCTTCAGCTGGGTCATTTTGCGCTGATGTAGGTACCATCCAACCTGTCATTTAAATAGCCTTTATTAATAACACTTTCACTTACATTTAAGTAAAATAACAAATAAGCGCCTTTCTAATTGGAAAGACGCTAGCTGCTTCAAAATTGGTGAGTATATAAAATTGTAATAAACCCGAAAGAAAAACTTATTTATTCAATAATTAAATTCACTTCATATAACGATACTCCATCAAACTCCTCAAAGCAGAGACTTCCTTTAATAATTCCTTCCCTACATTTGTTTCCAGTACCATTTTTCTTTCTACCACTTTGTCCACTATTCTTTTCATTGATAAAACATCCATGCCACTATGCAAGACAAATTCTTTGCAATTAGAATATTGATGAGCAACCAATTTCATACCGAATGAATTGTATAATAAAGTATATCCCGCAATCCCGGTAGTTGATTGATAGGCCTTTGAGAAGCCACCGTCAATAACAAGCATTTTTCCATTTGCTTTAATTGGGTCCTCCCCTTTAATTTCTTTAACAGGCGTATGCCCATTTATGATATGACCATCATCGGGATTTAGATTAAATTCTGCTAAAATTCTTCGGCAGATTTCTTCCTTTTCCCGTAAATAGTAATATGGATTCTTCCTCTCTTTATGAGTTTCTTTATCTTTAATAAAATACCTTTCAAATGTTGTCATTTCCCTCTTGCCAAAGAGTGATGAATATTCGCCTGTCCATAAATACCAGACCATATCTGTCGAAAGATCATCGGTTTCTTCACGGTGTGCAAAAGAGTATCGTAAATGATGTTCAAAGACATCCAATAACTCTCGACCATTATACGTTGTATTTTCAATCACCATTTTTTCCATATTTCCTTCATCATCTAAAGGAATGCAGCCATGTATTAATAAGTTACCATTATACTTCAAATATAGGCTGCCTTTCTTCATAAGGAAGTTCATATGTCTGGCCAACTTTTCCGAATGTTGAAGACAAAATAATAATTTATCAATTACCTGCTGTTCTTCCTCTAACAATTGACTTGGGTTTTCTGGATTAATAGTTGCAAAGCAAGTATTTTCCAGTGGATATGTCTTTCCATGAAGCACTATTTCGTTTTTTTCATAATCAATTTTCTCAAGTAATAACCTTTCTGACATATTAAAGAATGGTCGTCTCTTAATGATGGGAATTTCAAGCTTGAACTGAATTATAGCAATTGCTTGATGAATTTTTGTAATTTGTAATTCTTCTTCCTCCGTTAGATTGTTTCCGGAAGTTTTCTTTGGTCTAAAAGCCGGGTTATCCTTATAGTATTTCTCAGCTAAATTTAGAAGTGGTCGAAGATTGATTCCATACACATCTTCAATAATATCTAAATTATTATAACGGGCACTAATACGGAGAATATTAGCTAGACAAACCTTGGAACCGGCATACGCACCTAGCCATAATACATCATGATTTCCCCACTGAATATCAACAGAATGATAATTAATGAGTGTATCCATAATTTGATCAGGCTCAGGTCCGCGATCATATATATCCCCCACTACATGAAGATGGTCCACTACCAATCTCTGCGTGCAATATGCAAGACCAATAATAAGCTTATCAGCCTGATTAAGAGAAATAATTTGCTGAACAATTTTAGAGTAATAAGGTTCCTTATTTGTGGATTCTTCTTCCGTTTTGTATAATAACTCTTCTATAATATAAACAAACCGTTCAGGCAATGCTTTACGTACTTTGGAGCGTGTATATTTGGAAGAGGCAAAAGAAACGAGCTTAATCATATGATTAATGGTTGTGGCATACCACCCGTTTAACTCCTGTTTATTGTCAAAGCTATTCTTAATTAACTGTAATTTATCTTCAGGATAATAAACCAATATCGTCAATTCATTGATATCCTTCTCAGATAATATATCCATAAAAAGTTCTTCGATTTTCTCTTTTACTCTCCCAGATCCATTTCTCAATACATGTTGAAAAGATTGGAATTCCCCATGTAAGTCACTGACAAAATGTTCTGTTCCCTTTGGTAAATTAAGGATTGCCTCAAGATTAATAATTTCTGTTACTACTTTTTCTTCACTATCATATTTTTGGGCCAGCAAATCTAAGTATTTATTTTCCAAATTGATATATCCTCCTAAAAATATCGTACTTTTGTTAGTCTCACTTTATTTCTAGATTATAAATAATGATACAGAATATTTAATATCAATCCAGTTGAATCAATTTCATAAATCAGAACAAGGATTTTTTTGAACCAAAAAAGGAGTACCTACCCAAAATGTCAAAATCAGTAGTCACCACTACAAACTTATAAGACTAAAGAAAGACCCCCGGGCTATTAAACGACACGGAAGCCTATTTGATATACAGAATTATATGAGTATCATCTAGTTGTAAATCTTTTACCTTTGTCTATCTACAATAGAGTTATCTTATCCCTATCCAAGGTAATGTATTTATCAGTCATTCCGAGAAATAACCCATTCTAGATAACGCTAGGGATTAGGTTAAGCTCACTTTCTAATTAGAGTTTGAGAATTAGTTGCATTGAAGTGGAAGGATGTTAATTTCTTAAATCATACCATTAGCATTACCAAAACGTATTACAACTCATTGGGGGACTGACCCTAAAACCTTTACAATTTCTTTATACTGTTAAATTTCGTCATTAAGCTCGTTTTTGAAGTTGAATACACAACTGCCGATAGGCATTTGATTCCAGGGTCAATCCCCTTTCCTGATAAATTTTAGATAACCATTGTGCAGGGATTGGATCATTAGGTTCGAGCTCCATGTTCCAGCTAAAGCATTCAATGGCTTTGTCCAGCTGTCTGAATTCATAATACAACTTACCAAGTGTTTGCATTTTATCTAAATCATCGCTAATCTGATGCATTATCTCTATCTTTTTATATATCCGAGAATTCTCTTTATTTTCTATTAAAGGTTTGAGCCATTCTTTTATATAAGCTAAATCATGTATTTTTAGTAATAAAATGACGTATTTCTTTAAATACTCTTCTGCCTTTTCGGGGAATAAATGTATAACATGTTTTAGCAAGATTTGAAGTGATTCTGGCTGTAATGAATGAATTTCTGATTCCAAATGTTCCAACATGCTTCCAATGGTATGAACTTGGGAGTTACTCAGCTTGAGATCATGGGAATTGACCATTTTGATGACTCCGTCTATATTATTGCTTTGTAAGTATTTATTAAATAGTTCCTGTTGTACAGGAAGAAAGGAAGGTATTTGGCAGGACAATTCTTCTAAAATATACACCGTGTCATTTTCGTTTATATGTTGTTCAAGTCGCTTTACGAGGGAGCTGAAGTAGGCAACTGAAGGGGTTACTTTTAATTTACAAATAAACAAAGCGATTATATCGATCCAACGGGACTCTTTTTGCAAAAGGGTTACAAGTTGCTCAAAGCATTGGTCATTCTCTTTTTGAGTAAATAATGTTTTTTCAGTAAAAATAAAATCTTTTGCAAACAGCTTCTGAGACATATCATTATACAGAACGGCAAATTTATTGAACATATTATCATTAGCAAGCCTTTTTACTAAACTATGATTAGGTGCGAAATCCATTAAAATGCGAATAATCCGGTAACCTAAAAACATCTGTCCACTTCGACGATATTCATAATAAATAGCTATAATTTCATCAAAGAGTTGTTTTTTTGGAATTACTGATTCGAAAAAGGTTAGAATTAATGCTTTTTCTTGAGGAGTGTACAGTTTATCTAGCTTTTTTAGTAATGGATTTAGGCTAATTATTTGATAGGGATGATTGGAAGATAGCAGTGCATTGATTAACGGATGAGGGGATTGATAAACGATACCTTTTTTATAAGCATGTTCAATGTATGAATGGCGGCGAATTCTTATTGCTTTTATCGCTGTAAGGAATCGGGATTTATAAAAAAACAAATAATAAATTTCTTGATTCTCACTAATTGCTTCTATAATTTTGCCCTGCAAAAAGAATACAACATTTTCTGCTTGTAATCGAATCTGTTTTTGATGCTCATACAGTACAAACTGGCTTTCCTTCATGTCTATACCCCCTAATATTAATAACTATAACATAGTTTAGATCAAAACTCCTTTATCTAGCCACCGTTTTGGCAGGATGGTCATTTACTTAAATTCCACGCCTGATCAACGAGATTACGAGAGCCTTTTGATATAAAAAAAGAAGCCTCTCAAAAGTTCAGTGAACTAATGAGAAGCCTCCGTTAATATCCTTTATGTTAGCAAACCACTTTCAATCTTACCTACAAACTACTCGAGTATATCAAGTTTGGAGAGGCAGATTACATCATGCCGCCCATTCCACCCATACCGCCCATGTCAGGCATACCCATGCCTGCACCAGCTGGTTCTGGCTTGTCAGCAACTACAGCTTCAGTTGTTAAGAACATAGCTGCAACAGATGCTGCGTTTTGAAGTGCAGAACGAGTAACCTTAGTTGGGTCAACGATACCAGCGTCGATCATGTTTACCCATTGGCCGCTAGCAGCGTTGAAACCTGTGCCAACTTCTTCATGCTTTAAGCGCTCAACGATAACAGATCCTTCAAGGCCAGCGTTGGTAGCGATTGTGCGGACTGGCTCTTCCATCGCACGTAAAACGATGTTGATACCTGTTTGCTCGTCGCCTTCAGCTTGAAGCTCAGCCACTTTGCTGTATACGTTAAGAAGGGCAACACCACCACCGGATACGATACCTTCTTCAACTGCAGCACGAGTTGCGTTTAATGCGTCTTCGATACGAAGCTTGCGCTCTTTTAATTCAGTCTCAGTTGCAGCACCAACTTTGATAACTGCTACACCGCCAGCCAATTTAGCAAGGCGCTCTTGTAATTTTTCCTTGTCAAATTCAGAAGTAGTTTCTTCTAATTGAACGCGGATTTGATTCACGCGACCTTGGATTGCTTCAGTGCTTCCTGCACCTTCAACAATTGTTGTGTTTTCTTTTGTGACAACGATTTTAGCAGCGCGTCCTAAAGATTGAATTGTTGCGGACTTAAGGTCACGGCCAAGCTCTTCAGTGATGACTTCAGCACCAGTTAGAGCAGCGATATCTTCAAGCATTGCCTTACGGCGGTCACCAAAGCCAGGAGCTTTAACAGCAACAGCATTGAAAGTACCGCGAAGCTTGTTCAGTACTAATGTTGCAAGTGCTTCACCTTCAACATCTTCAGCAATCAAAAGTAATGGCTTTCCTTGCTGTACCACTTGCTCAAGAACAGGCAGGATTTCCTGAATGCTTGTGATCTTCTTATCAGTGATTAATACAAATGGATTGTCTAAGATAGCTTCCATTTTGTCAGTATTTGTAACCATGTATGGAGAAGCATAGCCACGGTCAAATTGCATACCTTCAACTACATCCAATTCAGTAGTGAAGCCTTTAGATTCTTCGATGGTAATAACGCCGTCGTTGCCAACGCGCTCCATTGCTTCAGCGATTAATTGGCCAACTTCTTTGTCATCAGAAGAAATAGCGGCAACTTGAGCGATCGACTCTTTGCCTTCAATTGGTTTAGAAATAGCTTTAAGCTCTGCTACAGCAGCAGTAACTGCTTTTTCGATCCCTTTGCGGATGCCCATTGGGTTAGCGCCTGCAGTTACGTTCTTTAAGCCTTCGCGAATCATCGCTTGAGCAAGAACTGTTGCAGTTGTTGTACCGTCACCGGCAACATCGTTTGTTTTGCTTGCTACTTCAGCAACAAGCTTTGCACCCATGTTTTCGAATGCATCTTCTAATTCGATTTCTTTTGCAATCGTTACACCGTCATTTGTGATTAATGGTGAACCGAATTTTTTCTCAAGAACCACGTTGCGTCCTTTAGGTCCAAGAGTAACTTTAACTGCATCTGCAAGTGTATCAACACCGCGAAGCATTGCGCGGCGAGCGTCTTCACTAAACTTAATCTCTTTAGCCATTGTTAAAAAACCTCCTCTTATAATTAAAGCTAGTTATTGTTCTTATTCTCCAACTACAGCAAGGATGTCGCTTTCACGTAAAATTAAGTATTCAGTACCTTGGTATTTCACTTCAGTACCAGCGTATTTTGAGAAGATGATGCGGTCGCCTTCAGAAACTTCAACAGCTACGCGCTCGCCATTGTCAAGCACACGGCCAGTACCTACAGCTACAACTTTTCCTTCTTGAGGCTTTTCCTTTGCTGTATCCGGTAATACGATACCGCTTGCAGTTTTTTCTTCTGATTCAACGAGTTCGATGATAATGCGATCACCTAATGGTCTTAACATTCAAACAACCTCCTCAAATATGTGTTATTCGGTCATTTATTAGCACTCAACTATGATGAGTGCTAACACAATTATTATAATAATCAATCTAAAAATCTTTTGCAAGTCTGATGCATAAAATTTATTAAAAAAAGTTACCCTTTTTTTCCACCTTATAAAGTATGGATAAAATCCATATTTCTATTCAATTCTTTTCAAAGCAGGCATTCAAAATTGAAACTAATTTGTCATTAAAGGTAGAATGAAGAATAGTGATTGATTACATTTCGATTGGAAAAAATAGATGGAAAAGGAGTTTTGACTTGAAAAAGGAATACTGGATTGTCCTTATTGTTTATATTGCCATGCAGCTTTCCAGCTTTGCCGGGATTCCTGCATTTATGTTTGGATTTCGCCTTTTTGGATGGAGGCAGGAATTTGTGGTACCGGTTTGGCTGATCACAAGTTTCACCCTTGCCTTTCTCATCATTCTTGTTATCCTAAGAAAAGAAATGAAGCCTGGGGTCCATAGTGAAAGAAACACTTCAATCGGTCATTCGATAAAGTGGGCGATTTTAGGGGTTTTCCTTGCCCTATTTGCCCAATATACGGCCGCCATCATTGAGCGCCTTATTGGGATTGAATTGGGCTCTAAAAATACACAGGAAATCCTCACGATCATTAATGCCTTTCCTTTGGCCATTCTTGTAACGAGTATTATCGGCCCTATTTTAGAAGAAATTGTGTTTCGGAAAATTATCTTTGGGGCTTTTTATAAACGGTTTAATTTCTTCATTTCTGCCCTAATCAGCTCGGTGGTCTTTGCGCTTGTCCATATGGAGCCTGAGCATCTGCTTATTTACTCGGCGATGGGCTTTACCTTTGCTTTTCTTTATGTAAAAACCAAACGCATCCTGGTGCCGATTTTCGCCCATGTATCCATGAATACGATGGTCGTCCTTGTTCAGTCCGTCTATAAGGACGACATTGAGCGGATGATGCGTGAGGCAGAGGCAGTTCAAAACTTTATCGGAGGATTTCTATGAAACGTTCACCTTTGTTTTCCGGTTTGATTTATTTAATACTGGGTGCCCTGTTCACCTATTTTGCTATCGATGATGTCCAAAACAATGGCTGGGGCTTCTTCAGCTACCTTTTGGTCATCCTCGCCACCTTTGACCTTGGGTCAGCCATTAAGATGATTGCTATTCATTTCAAATATAAGGGGCAAATGAAAAAATAATGATGTTTTATATTTTTGATAAGGCTGGTGTGAAGGACGTATTCACTTATTAATCGGCAAAATTGTCCTTCTGTCGATTGTCAAGGACATTTCTCTTCTCGATTCACTCAAAATGTCCTTGATTTCACCTATCAAGGACATTTCCCTTCCCGATTTCACTCAAATTGTCCTTGATACCGCCTATCAAGGACATTTTCCTTCCCGATTTCACTCAAATTGTCCTTGATACCGCTTATCAAGGACATTTCCCTTCCTGATTTCACTCAAAATGTCCTTGATGCCGCCTATCAAGGACATTTCCACTACCAATTTCACTCAAATTGTCCTTGATACCGTCTATCAAGGACATTTCCCTTCCTGATTTCACTCAAATTTCCTCAATACCGTCTATAATGTTTCGCCCAGCTCCATTAATTGACCTCTGTTAGAGCTATCAGCTGGTAAGCCTTAAAGAATTCATCACAAAACGCATCCCATTCCGCAGCAGCGTCCATCGAGGCTTCGCTTACTTCACCTAAAACAGGCCGCCCCAGTAGGTCTTCAAGTTGATCAGAAAACTTTTTAATTGTCTCCCCAGCGGCTCCCTCAAGAACGCTGGCCACAAACTCAGCAGGTGAATACCAGTCAGAAACCCTGCCCAAATCGCGGTAGATTTGTGTTAAAAGCAGATTACGCGGTCCCTCCCACTGTTCGTTTACGACCACATCGCGGAAGATACGCGGCAGCGACGAAAATTCCTCCATCACTCCATGGCCGGCAAACACGGAGATAGCCTCCCGTAAAATTTCCGCTCCCTCATTCGTTGCACAGATTTTCTGCAGCAAGACAAGTTCACGCAGATTAAATAACTTTTTCCTAACATCAATTGGATGGTCCGATTTAATTCCTGGATTAAGCGGCTTATCCAGTTGCAAGAAAAGATTATAGATTTTGAATGCCCCCGCCGTCGTTCGCTCAGCGGCATGCTGGATTCGTTTCAACTTGCTTGCTGCGAGTGGATAGTCTTTTACCTTCTTTCCAAAAACACTTCGGAAATCGCTGTACAAGTTTGCCTCCCGAGAGGCCCTCAGCATAAACCCGGCACAGGCAATCCCAATTTCCAACCTCGACAAGGTCAATACAATTCCGACTGCAACTGCAATCCCTTTATCCTTTGGACCGATTGGATAGGCACGCGCCCCCTTATATTGAATCTCCCCTGTTGGCAGCTCGGCTGTTCCCAGCTTCCATTTGATCCGATTTATCTCGTACCCGTTGCGTTTCTCCTTCTCCTTATCCCCCGGAAGCCAGGAAGGTACGATAAATGTTGAAACTTTGTCAGTTCCCGATATTTTTGCCGTCACCACAGAATAATCGGCATGCGCCGCAGAACAGAAAAACTTATTCCCATACAAACGATAATACTTGCCTTCCGGAACCGCCTCCAAAACATTAGCCGGCAAATCAGAACCACCCTGGATTTCTGTCATAAATTGAGCGCCAATGGCGAATTCGCCGTTTAGCCCTTCTTTTGTATGATGTAATATAACTTGAAGTTCTGGATATTCTTCATCCGGAAATTGGTCAAGCAAAGCCACTAAACCATGTGTACATGTCAGCGGACAGGTCACTCCCGCCTCACCCAGCTGATGGATCAGCATTCTTTTCACAAAGCTTTCCCAAGGTGTCATGTTACTGGAAAAAAGACCTTCTCCGAAAATTTCATTCTCTAATTGATGAACTTCTTGAGGACGAACAATCCGGTCAATCCGATGATTAAAAGCATCAAAGTGAAGCATATAGGGGCGGACTTCCGGTCTGGCAATTCTTTCGGCTAACCGGTTCCATTTTGCAGATACTGTTGCTGAAAAGGATAATAGTTTTTCGTGGATTTGGCTGTGCTGAGAACCCGTAAATTTCTTTACCGCTTTTTGTAAAAACGGTTCATCACGGTACCAATCAAGGTTGTCACGTTTTTCGAGAAATTCATCAAAGCTGTAAGAATTTTTTCCTCTTGCTTCTGTCTCTTGGGAAACATGCTTCATAAAAACGCCACTCTCCTCATGAATAATAATTCATAATTTTCAATTTAATCTTAAATGTAAGGATATGGAAACGTCAAATATAAGTAGAAAAACAAAAAAAGAGGCTGAATAATTCAGACCTCTTCTTTATTGGTGCACCCTTCTATGACGGTATTGGTTCCACTGAAAATGAATAAAGCATCCGATGCAAAAACCTAGAATTGCCACAAAGGCAGCCACTGCGACAAGAATCGTGAACACATAGCCAACACCATTCCAACCCAGCAGGAATCCTACAAATCCAATTCCCAAACACGATACGGCAAGTTTTTGATTAAATTGCTGCTGCTCCCAATCCTCGGGGATATAAGCCTCTGGTTCCTTTCTTAAAAATAGTTTTGCTATTTGCATAATCGGATTAAATCCGAATAAAAGACCAGACATACCGGCAACAAACGGCACTAACAAAAACCATTCCTGACCGGATAACCATGTTAACACAACACTTAAAACAATCGTCCACTGGTTTGTTTTCACTAGCGGCCGTGGGATTGAACGAACTGTTTCTGTCATTTTAATTCCAACCTTTCCTATTGGATTACAATAATTACTTGTGTATTCATTTTACCCGCTTCCACTCCCTTTGTATAGTGATCTGGTTAGGAAAATGTTTCAAAACGAAAAAATGGGCCTCTCACCATTTTGGCGAGAAGCCCATTGATTATTTATTCTTCTACTTCGTCGTTTGGATAATGCTTTAAAAAGTAAACAAGTGATTGCAGCTCCACCGCCAGGTCAATATGATGCACGCGGATCGATGAAGGTACATTCAGTCTTGCTGGAGTAAAGTTTAAAACCCCTTTTACATTCGTATTCACAAGCTTGTCTGTGATTTGCTGAGCAACCGGAGCCGGCACCGTCAAAATCGCCACCGAAATATTTTCCTCGATCAAATACTGTTCTATATCGTCCATCGAATAAACGGGAACATTGCCTATCGAACCGCCAATTTTTCCGGGGTCCACATCGAAGGCGCAAGCGATTTTTGTATTATTATTTTTTAAAAAATTGTAGTGTAAAAAGGCTGTGCCGAGATTACCCACCCCGATTAACGCTACCTTTGTTAATTCATCTTGATCAAGAGTTTTCCGGAAAAACGATAACAAATAGTTTACGTTATAGCCGTACCCCTTTTTCCCAAGGGCCCCGAAATAAGAGAAATCCCTGCGAATAGTGGCCGAGTCCACCTTTACTGCTTCACTCAATTCTGCAGATGACACCCTCTGCTTGCCAGAGGAATGAAGGTTTTGTAAAAATCGATAATATAAGGGCAGCCGCTTTGCTGTTGCCTGTGGTATTTTCATCGTTTCATTGGACATATTTCTCCCACCCTTCAATTTTAATGGATATATTAGATTTCTCTTCTAAAATCACCGTTTTTGCCGCCGGTTTTTTCCACCAGAAAGGTTGGTCCAATTACCATCCCTTTATCAACTGCCTTACACATATCATAGACGGTCAGGGCACAAACAGAGGCAGCTGTTAGCGCTTCCATCTCAACCCCCGTACTGCCTTTTGTTTTCACTGATGCAGCAATATGCAGTGTATATTGTCCCTGCCCGGCCTGCTCCCATGAAAAACTAATATTGATACCTGTTAATGGAATCGGGTGGCACATTGGAATGATATCCCATGTCTTTTTCGCTGCCATCACTGCAGCAACCTGGGCAACTGCTAAGACATCGCCCTTTTTCATTTCGTGGTTTGTGATTTTTTCATAAATTTCAGTGCTTACTGTTATGCTAGACTGGGCTGTTGCTGTGCGTGCCGTTTCCGGCTTCTCGCTGACATCGACCATCTTGGCCCGGCCTTCTTCATTAAAATGAGTAAATTCAGCCATAAAAAAAATCCTCCTACAAAAAATAATACAATATTTTTTTGTCCATGTGTGTGAAACTTTGAACTAACAGTATATTTTTTTATAATTCCATTAAAAATTTCACTTCATTGCCGACATTCGGGTTATACGGTAAACTAGTCGTAAGGTAATAGAGGTGAAAAAAATGATTTTATTACAGGTTAACCAACTACAAAAATATTATGGTGCTGAACTTATTTTATCGAATATAAAACTGGAATTACAAACCCGTGACCGTGTTGCCCTTGTCGGACGCAATGGAGCGGGGAAATCAACGTTATTGAAAATCATCGCCGGCGAAATGGGCTATGACGGCGGCGAAATCATCAAACCAAAGGATGTTACCGTTGGTTATTTGGCGCAAAATACGGGTTTGGAGTCCAATTTGTCCATTTGGGAGGAAATGCTGACGGTTTTTGAGAACCTGCAGGCGATGGAAAAATCGCTCCGGAAGCTGGAGAAGCAAATGGCCGATCCTGCTGTTTTCGGGGACCCAGGAAAATACGAACGGGTATTAAAGGAATATGATGAATTGCAAATAAAGTTTAAAGAGCAAGGCGGCTATCAATATGAAGCTGATATCCGTTCTGTATTGCATGGGTTAAATTTTTCTGATACTACGTTAATGATTTCAAGTCTAAGCGGCGGACAAAAAACGCGTCTTGCGCTAGGCAAACTATTACTGACAAGACCTGATATTTTAATTTTGGACGAGCCAACCAACCATTTGGATATCGAAACCCTTTCCTGGCTGGAGCAATATCTGCAGGGCTATGATGGCGCGATTTTAATTGTTTCGCATGACCGCTATTTTTTGGATAAAGTGGTTACAGAGGTGTATGAACTATCACGCCGCCTGATTCAGCGATTCACCGGTAATTATAGCACTTATCTTGAGCAGAAAGCTGCCAATTATGAACGCGACATGAAGCTTTATGAAAAGCAGCAGGAGGAAATTGCCGCGTTAAAGGATTTCATCCAGCGCAACATCGCACGGGCCACTACTACTAAGAGAGCGCAAAGCCGGCGGAAGAAGCTTGAAAAAATGGAAATCATGGATCGCCCATCAGGGGATGAAAAATCTGCTTCCTTCTCATTTGAAATTGAGCGGCAAAGCGGCAATGATGTACTGACTGTTGATTCGCTTGCTGTCGGCTATGATGGAGAGAAGGTTTCCGAGGATATTTCCTTTCGTGTGTATAAAGGCGACAGCATTGCCCTTGTCGGCCCTAATGGAATCGGGAAGTCGACCCTTTTAAAAACAATTATTAAAAAGCTTCCCGCTTTGGCTGGAACTATTCAATACGGAACCAATTTGTCCATCGGGTATTACGATCAGGAACAAGCCAACCTAACCTCCAATAAACGGGTCTTAAACGAACTATGGGATGAATATCCACTGAAACCGGAAAAGGAAATCCGTACGGTGCTTGGGAATTTCTTATTTTCCGGTGACGATGTGCTTAAAAATGTTTTGTCATTAAGCGGCGGCGAAAAAGCCCGCCTAGCCCTTGCCAAGCTAATGCTCGAGAAAGCAAATTTATTAATATTGGACGAACCTACCAACCATTTGGATTTGGACAGCAAGGAAGTACTTGAGAATGCCCTAATTGATTATCCAGGTACTATTTTGTTTGTCTCACACGACCGTTATTTTATTAACAGAATCGCAACCAAGGTACTAGAATTAAGCCCCGAGGGCAGCACTGAATACCTCGGCGACTACGATTATTATGTGGATAAAAAGCTGGAGCAGGAGGAACTTACGGCACTTGCATTGGCTGCCTCCCAGAAGAAGGTTTCTGCTTTAGAGCCTGCTGAAAAAAACAGTTATCAACAGGATAAAGAAACGAAAAAACTGGAACGCCAGCGAAAACGCAAATTGGAAGAAATCGAGGAACGCATTTCGGAGCTTGAAGAAGAGATTCAGAATTATGAACAGCAATTATGCGAGCCAGAAGTTTTTCAGGACCATGAAAAGGTTTTAGAGATTAATTTAAAAAATGAAAAGGCTAAGGCCGAGCTTGACGAATTAATGGAAGAATGGGCCGAGCTGGCAGAATAATGTGGATAACCGGACTGTTGGAGTCCGGTTTTTTGTTGTGCTTATAATCCAAAAGGCCCAACTTTCCACAGAATTATTCACATTGTAAATGCCATTATTTCAGTTATTCAATTAACTTACCCACATTATCCACAAAAAAGTGTCAACTTATCCACATTATCAACATTACCCACTGAGTTATCCACAAGTCATTTGAATTTTCAACTTTTTCAAAAAAATCTTATCCACAAAATTGATATTTTTATATTAGCCAAAATTTAATCAAATGTTTGTTTAACTCTTAAAATGCCTATATTTTAAGCATTTGCCGTTTTCAATCAATCGTTTGATTAGTTTATTGTCAATACCAATTAAACGTTTGATTAGTTTATCAACCAAATCAATCAAACGTTTAATTAGATTTTTTAATTAAAAAGACCCTTCCTTGTTAGGAAAGGTCAGGTGTTATATGTTTCCATATCCAATCCAGGTATTGCGTTTAGTGATAAGTCTGCTCGAATTCCCTTTTCAAACATAACACTTCCGGCAGCGGCTATCATGGCTGCGTTGTCTGTGCATAAGGATAATGGAGGAATGACTAATTCAACATCCGCCTTATCTGAAAATGCCTTTTCCAGGGCTGCTCGAAGCCCCTTATTGGCTGCTACTCCTCCGGCCAATAATATTTGGTTGACGCCATATTCTGCAACGGCTCTTACGGTCTTCGTCACCAATACGTCAATGACACTTTCCTGAAAGCTCGCGGCCAGATTCTCCGGAGCAATCGTCTCACCACGCTGCTCGGCATTATGGACCGTATTAATGACCGCTGATTTTAAGCCGCTAAAGCTAAAATCATAGGAGCCTTCCTCCAGCCAGGCACGGGGCAAATCAATAGTCGGACTGCCTTCATGGGCCAAACGGTCAATATGCGGACCGCCTGGATATGGCAGACTCAACGTTCTTGCGACCTTATCATAGGCTTCACCCGCTGCGTCATCCCTTGTTTCGCCAATTACCTCAAATTGTCCATGCTCTTTCATGTAGACAAGCTCCGTATGGCCCCCTGAAACCACTAAAGCCAACAAAGGGAATTTCAGCTCTGTCACCAGCCTGTTTGCATAAATATGACCGGCAATATGATGGACTGGCACAAGCGGTTTATTATGAGCAAAGGCGAGTGCTTTGGCGGCATTGATGCCAATTAATAAGGCACCCACCAGACCTGGCCCTTCCGTTACCGCAACAGCATCAATTTCAGCAAAGGATAGATTCGCCTGCTTTAATGCCTCTTCTATCACGACCGTGATCTGTTCAACATGATGGCGTGAGGCAATTTCCGGTACGACCCCGCCAAACCGTTTATGACTTTCAATCTGCGAGGCAACCACATTGGCCGTTATCTCTCGGCCATTTTTGATAATCGCCACCGCCGTTTCATCACAGCTTGTTTCAATTCCTAATATCAACTGATCTTTTTTCATAAATTCACCCACATTACCAGCGCATCCTCCAAATTATCTGAGTAATAATTTTTCCGGATTCCGCCATTTTGAAACCCTAGTTTGCGATAAAGAGACTGAGCGACATGATTCGTTACCCTTACCTCTAAGGTCATGCTTCTTGCACCCCTCTCATGGCAGACGGATATCAGCTTTCGCATCATCATCTCCCCAAGCTTTTTGCCGCGGTATTCAGGAAGAATCGCGACATTCGTCACATGACCTTCATCAATAACAAGCCAAACTCCACAATAGCCAATAATTTTATTTTCATGTTCGAGGACGATATAAACAGCAAAGTTATTATTGTGCATCTCATTATAAAATGCTTCCCTGCTCCAAGGGGTTGTAAATGATGCATGCTCAACCTCTAATACTTGATCGATATCCTCTTCCCTCATGTAGCGAAAAACATAAGAATCTTCCATCTTTCTCTATCCTTATCTTTATAAAGTTTTCCCTTGCGCCTCTAACCACTTTGCTTCCGCTTCTGCTAACCGAATGTAATTAGGGACAAAGGTGTGTACGTCTTCCCCTTGTTTGTCTTTTCCCAGCATGGCAAGCTCAGACGGACGGGGATTGTTCTCTGTTATGCTTGAAAAAACGGCCTGAGTACCAAGACTCTCTGTTATTCTTTCACGGTGAATAGACAGGTCATTGCCGACAAATAGAACCGGTTTGTCCAATTCGGATAACTTCCCTGCCCAGTCAACCGCCATTGTTAATTGATCAGGTTCAATTACTTTTAGCTCTCCATTCTCAACTTGATACAGACCCGTATAAACCTGTCCCCGTCTGGCATCGAATATCGGGGAAATAAACCCGTCAAAATATCGCCCGGGCCCTGCTGCCAGAATTTCAAGGCTTGATATTCCAACAAGTGGAATGTTTAAAGTCCATGCTAGCGTTTTTGCTATCGTAACGCCGATTCTAACGCCTGTATAAGATCCTGGACCTTTGGCGACGACGATTTTTGTTAAGTCGGATGGCACCCTTTCACAATCCTTCATTAACGTCTGAATGGCAGGCATGATCCGGACAGAATGGTTCTTTTTCAAATTTGTTATGTACTCGCCAAGTACTTCTTTCTCTTCTAAAAGTGCTACTCCTAAGGCATAATTAGACGTATCAATTGCTAAAATGGTCATGCCAAAATCTCCTTACATAATTGCTCATACCGCTCACCTTTTGGTACCAATACCAATCTTCTATGGTCTTCACGCTCGCGATATAAATAAATAGTCAGCAGTTCCCCTGGCAGCTGGTCTTCAATTAAATGAGCCCACTCAACCACTGAAACCCCATCGCCTTCAAAATATTCATCAAAGCCCAGGTCTTCCATGGAATCTGCTACCCGATAGACATCCATATGATATAATGGCAGCTTGCCTTTATATTCTTTAATAATCGTAAAAGTTGGACTGTTAACCGTTTTTTGTATATCTAAACCTTTTGCCAAGCCCTGGGTAAAGGTGGTTTTTCCTGCACCCAAATCACCCTCAAGTGCAATCACATCACCCGGCTGCAAAAGTTCAGCCAATCTTGCGGCAAAATGTCCAGTTTCCTCCGCATTAGCTGTCTTCCATTCATATTGGTTCATAGCATCACCTTTTAACCTTACCATATCTATATCTTCATTTTACCTTAATTACGTGCAAAAAAAACCTTAGGAAGCTTCCTAAGGGTGTAATTATATATGTATGGAACAAAAATAGGCATAAAAAAAGCCGAAACATTGTTTCGTGCTTGTTTTTACGTATAAA
>NZ_JBLVQN010000066.1:0-23463 GCF_058323225.1 Neobacillus sp. PVCKKU3 | reverse complement strand
AGCTGAAAGGAAGGAGTGAAAGTATGGATAAAAACAAAGGGAAGACACCAAATATTTCAGGTAGTTTTCAAGTGGTTGCAGATGACCGAAAAGAAACTATTGAGGAATTGAAAAAAGACAATAAATTAGATGAAGAAACAGAATACTACGCACGAATTTTTATGGAAGATTAGGGGTTAATGCTTGCGATTGGTTTTGCTAGTTTAATCGTAACCATTCTGTCATTTAACCGAAAAAAATAATCCACCCTTGAAGCGCTTGGATTATTCCCGCTTTCAGTC
The DNA here is from genome assembly GCF_058323225.1 of Neobacillus sp. PVCKKU3. Classification (NCBI taxonomy): domain Bacteria; kingdom Bacillati; phylum Bacillota; class Bacilli; order Caryophanales; family Bacillaceae; genus Neobacillus; species Neobacillus sp. PVCKKU3. Next base: position 23,182 of record NZ_JBLVQN010000066.1, on the reverse strand, counting down.
GAACCCACCGAGGGAACCGTCTATTGCTAGACCGGACATGTTACTGCATGTTCGGTCCTTTTATTATCAAACGTGAGATGTAATGAACTTAAAGTTAATGGATTTTTTGTTTTATTTAGAAAAACACTTCTCAGCACACTGATTTTTAAATTTAAGTTATAATGCTGAGGCAATTAGGAAATAAAATTAAAGAGCCTAAAATATGCAAGTTTTTTTGAATGCTTGCGTATTTTAGGCTCTTTTAAATTTATGAAAGACACTACCCTGTTATAGCCAAATACAATTTTTCTTTGAATATACGAGATTTGATACATTCCACTTTACGGGAAAGGGGTATTTTAGTTTTTAAAACAATTAATGTCAGAATTGAAAATAAATCAGGTCCGTAGTTTTTAGAATTATATTAAATTTTTCATATTATATAATCCTGGTTCTTTTCCTTTTAAGAAAATGGCTGCGTTAACCGCCCCAACAGCAAATACTTCTTTAGAAGCTGCATGATGAGAAAGAGTTATGACTTCATCCCGGCCGGCAAAAATAATATCGTGTTCTCCAACGATCGTGCCCCCACGAATAGCATGAAGGCCGATTTCTTTCTTTGTTCTTTTTTCACGAACGCTGTGCCGGTCATATGTATAAGAATATTGATGATTTAATTCTTCGTTAATTGAATCAGCAAGCATAAGTGCGGTGCCTGATGGGGCATCGATCTTTTGGTTATGGTGTTTTTCAACGATTTCAATATCAAACTGATCACCTAAAACAGAAACCGCTTTTTTAGCTAGCTCGGCAATCAAATTTACACCAATAGACATATTTGCAGTGAAGAATAGAGGGATTTCTTTTGCAGCTCTATGGATCTTTTCAACTTCTTCTTTGCTATATCCAGTTGTTGCAATAACGAGTGCCACTCTGTTAGTAAGACAATAATCAAGTAATTCATCAAGAACGGATGGGTGAGAAAAATCAATAATGACATCCGGTTCAATTGAAAGAGAAGAGAGCTGTTTAGGAGTCGACACCACTGGAAAATCAGTGGAATCTTCTGTGTTCTTGTCAATTCCCGCGACAACTTTACTGTCGTCTCTAGTAGAAATGATATTATAAATCACTTTTCCCATTTTACCTGAACTGCCACAAATTATAATATTAGTCAAAATCATTCATTCCTTTCATCAGTGGATAGTTTGTTTTTATTTTACCAAGAATTTCTTTTGCCGACAGCTAATTTTTCTAACACAGAAATCCTAGGTCAAATTTCTGGATATAATATTTCAGTTAAAATTCCTGCCAGTAGCAGAATATTTACTTCAAATTCATTCAAGGTGGTAGCCCAAATTGGTTTACATTCAATAAATTATTTTTGTTTTCTCTCATTCCTGAAGATGTGGAACGGCCTCAAAAGGCGGTCTGTGTACAAAATTAAGTATAAAGAAATGGGTTTAACTAACCATTCTTGGTGTTTCCTGTGGCATACTTGGAAAATATATTGTTGAGAAACTGATTTACCTAAGTTTTTAAAAAGGAGAGAAATTTATGAAAGACAAGCTAATACATATGAGGGATAAGCTTAATAATATTAGTCGGTGCAATCGTTTTATGTTTTTTAGAATTTAGCTTTACTACCAAAGTCCCTTCAACAAAATCCGATACTCTTCCCGTGCTTCACTCGGCACTCCGCCATAATAAGCCGCCTGATAGTCTTGATTTAGCTTCTCCAGCAAATTTTGCACTCCATATTTCTTGCCTTCATAAACCAGCACCGTTTTATCCGGTGGAATTTCCTTTATGATTCTATTAATATATTCTTGGGAGGTCTCCGTTTTATGAACTGGAAAGCCGTTCTTTTCGCCCCACCGCTGCAATAGATAGTAGTACCAATAGACCGAATCATAATAAAAATGAGGAAATCTTTTCCGCCAGCTTACCCTTACGTTATTCATGAAGGCCCACAGTTTTCTTTTAAAATTTCCCCACCAGGATTCTTTTGAGATCACAACCTGCTTTGGTTTCATACCCATAATGGTTCGTTTATTTTTTAAAACCTTCATCAGTACGAACATCAAAACAGCCGACAGAATGACTGCAATTCCAACGATCAACCAAATGGTTGAAAAGGAGGATACCGTTTCTTTCACAGCATCCTGAGCCACAAAATCCTTTCGAGGTTCTAAGATTTCCATTTTTCCATTAGGAGCGCCTGGAAATAATCCTACGACCCATAATATAAACCGTAAAGCTATGGACCCGGTCCACTTCAAGCCCTCCCAAAAACTTACGCCAACAGAAATAACAGCCTTATTCACGCCTGGCAGTAACAGAACCAAGGAAAAAAGGGGGATGGAGACGAGCGCAGCGATTAGTAAACTGGTGAGTGGACCCGCATGACCGACCTTACGAATGTCTGCTGAATATCCCTTATCATCCTGAGCATGACTTTGGAGAGATAGGATCATCCCAATTAAACTAATAGCTATTGCTAAAATAAATGAAACATGGAGCGTTTCAACTTCCCAACCTTTTTTCATATAGATGAAAGCGAACACTTGATACAAAATAATATTACCTTCAAAGCAACGCAGCATGGCCCGCCGTTTTGGCTTTTTGTCATAAAGACCTGCACTGCGAACCCATATAAACCCGGCTGCTATACTAATTGATAGCCCAAACAACCAGGCACCATCCGGAACAGTGATGGACTTCCAATTTTGGTAAAGCACTATTCCGACAAAGAGAAGGTTTGCCATAACACCAACAAAAAGCGTTCTTTTAGATAGGAAAACATTGAGAAAATAGCCGGCAATCCCGGCAATCCACCACCATACTACACTGAAAGAAGCAAACTTATTCCACTCCAGGCTGGTAAACAGGACAATAGTATAGTAGATCCATAACACTTCACTAAATACGACAATAAAAGAATTAGATATTCCTTTCATCCGTTCCATCTTCAGGACCCCTCTGCTTTAGCGCCGCGTGTCTTAAGAAAAATATCCAGTTTCTTAGCATTTACTTTCTCGGCAAAGCCCGTTTCCTTTTGATAAAAAAACCGAACATCTGGAAGCTTCTGCTTATATTTCTGGTACCAGAGAACATGATTCTTCGTCACACTTTCACAAAAAATGAATAATGGCCCCAATAGAAGCCGGTTGAAAAGTAGTTCAGTCAGAACCAAATCGCTTTGCTGGGTAAGTCTTTGTGTACTTTTCGCCAATACGTCTAGCATTTGCCTCAAATCAGGGTTTGGTGTGACCACACTCATTTTTTCACCCTTGTAGGAAATCGAATTAGTTGCATAACCAACCCGTATACCTTGTTCATGATATTTCACCGCAACCGAGGCAATCACAGAGAGAAACTCTTCAAACCTCTCTATCTGGTTTGTCATGTATTTCATTTGTTCCGCGGGGTCTTCATACAATGTTCTATTGATAACAAAGCCTGAGACATCGCTGTAGACCATAATCTGCTCCGACACAACAGGCTGATAGACATTTGTCTGAAGTCTCCCTGTCCGTGCACTTGCCCGCCAATTGAATCTTCTAAGCTCATCGCCTGGCTGATAGTCCCGGATGCCGCTAATTAGTAAAGGATCTTCCAAAAAACCGCCATTCTTACCTTTTGCCGCCCATTGCATCGAAGGTCGAAAGGCTGGGACAATGACAGGGACCAGTTTGGGATACACATATAACGATTTATTTAGTAAGTGTTCCTCCTCAGATTCTGCAAAGCGGAAACCGTCACCCGAGCGAAGCTTTACACTTCCCAATTCATACACACCGCGCTTGTGTGCTTTCCCGTCAATCGTCCATTTCACCCGCTGATGCGAGAGTAACCATAAAAATCGAATGAAATAGGTATCTTGTTCGGTTTCACCGATTGTAATGGTTTTATTTTTTGGAAACTCCCATTCCAGCCAAATTAACGGAAGCCATTTATCATTAAAGATAGCAGCATGGAATTGAAACTCCTCGCCCGCAAATAACCTGGATTTAGATAGTTCTAGTGTTGGCTGAACCTTTTTCAAGGATTGATTTTTCCAGGCTATAATGAAGAAGCCTAAGAAAATTAAAAAAGAACTCACCAAAATGAGCGGAACAAATCGAAACCAAACACCTACTAGAAAGAAGGCTAGCAGCACCCATATGGAATGCTTTTGGAAAAAATAACTTGTGTCTATGGCTTTTTCCGGCTTATCCGGTTCTTCCGTTTCCTGTTGAGTAGGTTGTTGATCCGCACTCATATACGGACTCGTTCAGCTGCGCTTCTGTTTTAAGTAAAAGACGATGACTCCAAACAGGCTTGACCATTTCCTTCACATCATCTGGCACAACAAACGCCCGACCATGCATCAGGGCCCATGTTTTCACCGTTTTATAAAGGGCTTTCGTTGCTCTTGGACTTACTCCAATGGAAACAAGCGAATGAATTCTAGTCGCGTGCGCTAGCTCCGTAATAAATTTTCGAATGCCTGCATGGACGACAACCTCTTGAGATTGCTGCTGCAGATGTTGAATTTGCAGTGGATGTAAGAGGCTCTTTATGTCCCCAAAAGGGGTTTCATCGCCAACCTGCTCAAGCATTAATTCTTCTTCCTCTTGAGAAGGATAACCTAAAGTTAGCTTCATTAAGAATCGGTCAAGCTGTGCCTCTGGCAGTGGGAAGGTACCTTCCATCTCAACCGGATTTTGTGTCGCAAGGACAATAAAAGGACTGTCCAACTGATAAGTTTGTCCGTCAATCGATATCTGCCTCTCTTCCATACACTCCAACAAACTAGACTGAGTGCGGGGGAGGGTTCGGTTTATTTCATCAACTAACAGTATATTTGTAAAAACCGGGCCTTTCCTGAAATAAAATTCATTCGTCTTCTGATTAAAAATCGATCCACCCAGGACATCTGATGGAAGCAGATCCGGTGTACACTGTATCCTTGAAAACTGACAGTCAAGGCCCTTCGCAAATGCTTTGACCATCGTTGTTTTCCCCGTACCGGGCAAATCCTCAAGCAGCACATGTCCCTCTGTTAACAGGGCTGTTAAAAGTAGCTTTAATTCTCGTTTTCTACCAATTATGACCTTCGACATTTCCTGCAATATATCTTCCAATATCTCTTGAGACAGATGTTTTGCCATTTGAATCCTCCTGAAAGCGGTTTACTTTACTATTTTAGCTTACTATTTTGATAATTGATAACAAAATATCTTCTATAGAAAAAGGCCAGCAAAGTGTAAGTATCCTCTGACATACTGTCAGTTAAACCATACATCAGGAAGGAATTGGAACAATTTGAATCTCGGTTCGGAATTAAATTATTTCAATGGTTTGGAATGACAGAATCAATTAGTAGACAGATGAAAAAAATCTGTCTTTACTTTAGGGGGACTTTTTTTACCATTAGAATTGGCCCCATGGCTTTTCGCGGCTTTTTTCTTGAGGAATTTGATGGTGGTCAATTTCTTTTTATACGTTTAAAGTTATACTCATTTTGACAAATACTCATGTTGGGGTGAGAGGATGGATACAATTATCATTTATACAAGTATGGCAGGCACAACGGAATTAATGGCGGAGATAATTAGGAGAAAACTCACTGAGGCAGGGGAGAGAGTAGTAATGAAAGACGCCCTCGAAGCTTACGCTCATGACCTGCAATCGTACGACAGAATTTTAATTGGCAGTTATACATGGGGAGATGGTGATCTGCCTGATGAAATGGTCGATTTTTATGAAGAGTTTTCTAAGCTTGATTTAGCTGGTAAACAGGCAGCAGTTTTTGGCCCGGGCGATTCCACCTATCCTTACTTTGCCAGAGCAGTAGATATTTGGGAAGAAGCGATTCAAGCGCAAGGCGGTGAAATAGTAGTTGGAGGTTTGAAAATTGACCGCTGGTATGCTGAAGAACTAGAGGCTGCGTGTGCAATATTTTCTGAAAAGCTCATTCAAAGTCATTGACTAAAGGCTCTGAGTTTGTTCGCAAATGTAAACCAAACTTGTCCCTAATCAATTTTTTTCTTTAAAACTTAAGTAAAATAAAGGCATAACCAATTCGAGGAGGAAAAGAAAATGAAAAAGGCGGTATTCCAATTAGAACCCTTAACTTGTCCATCATGTATTAAAAAAATCGAAACCACACTTCAGAAAACGCCCGGTGTCAGAATGGCCAAGGTTATATTTAATATGAGCAAGGTGAAAGCAGAATTTGATGAATCCGAGCTAAATGCAAACCAATTGGAGGAAAAGTTTCATAAATTGGGCTACGAAGTAATTTCTACCAAAGTCTCTTAATCTCTTAAAGGTCAGGAAGGAGGCGTGAAAATGGTTACGCTTATAAACAAAAATAAAAACAAAATTACCGCAGTTTCATTCGTTTTAATTGTTATTGGATTTTTGACAGGATTGCCTGGTGATATTGAGTTTAGAAAAATTGCATTTTTAATCGCAACCGTTATCGCAAGTATCCCAATTTTTCATAAAGCCTTGCAGAGTTTGCGGATGAAAGTGTTTAGTATTGAATTATTGGTAAGTCTCGCAGTTTTGGGCGCTCTTTACCTGAAAGAATATACAGAATCAGCGGTCGTTACATTTCTATTCCTGTTTGGCGCTTATTTGGAGGCACGAACATTAGAAAAAACGCGGTCATCTTTAAAAGAATTGATCGACATGGCTCCACAGGAGGCTACGGTAATTCGAGGCGGAGATACGATTATCGTCCCGATCGAAGAGGTCGTGACAGGCGATCGGGTGATCATTCGTTCTGGAGGAAGGATTCCAGTAGATGGAAGTATCGTATTCGGTCACGCTTCTTTAAACGAAGCGGCTCTTACAGGAGAAGCGGCGCCAGTAACGAAGAAATTATCGGATACTGTGTATACCGGCACGATTGTTGACACTGGGTATATCGAAATGATGGCAGAAAAAGTAGGGAATGACACTACCTTTGCAAAGATAATGGAGCTTATTGAAGAAGCGCAAGAATCAAAAACGAAGGCTGAGAAATTTCTTGATAAGTTTGGCAATATTTATACACCGGTCATCGCACTGCTGGCCATCCTAGCTTTTGTAATTACCAAAGATTTGAAATTGGCGATTACGTTCTTAGTGATTGCTTGTCCGGGGGCTTTGGTCATAGGGGCTCCTGTTTCAAGTGTCGCCGGGATTGGAAACGGTGCGAAGAACGGCGTCCTCGTGAAAGGTGGTGAAGTGATGGACCGATTATCCAAGGTAAATGCCATTGTGTTTGATAAAACGGGAACATTAACGAAAGGAAAACCAGAAGTGACCGATATCAAGGTATTTAGTCAATTGGATGAGGATGAGTTGCTTCAGTTGGTAGCCCAAGCTGAAACCATTTCTGAGCATCATTTGGGTAAAACCATTGTTAAGGAAGCTCTGGCAAGAGATTTAATTATTAATAAGGGCGCAGTAGAAGGAGAGGTCATTAAAGGAAAAGGCATCCGAGTGAACCTTGAAGAGCATGATTTGGTTGTTGGGAACCGACAAGTCATGTCCTTAGAAAACATTATCATTTCAGAAGAGGTTGCATCATATGCAGTTGACCGAGAAAGGGCTGGAAATACGGCCATATATGCAGCAATAGATGGTGAAATTTCCGGAATCTTTTCCATTGCTGACCAAATTCGTGATGACGCAAAAACTGCCTTGTCAGAAATGAGAAAAAACGGTATCGATAAAATTATTATGTTAACTGGAGATAACCGCCATACGGCTGCAATAGTGGCCAACAAACTAGGTGTAGATGGGTATGTGGCTGAACTTCTCCCAGAAGATAAAGTTGAATACGTAAAAAAGTTAAAGCAAGAGGGTTATGTTGTTGCTATGGCAGGTGATGGGATCAATGATGCACCGGCAATCGCAACAGCCGACATAGGGTTTGCAATGGGCGAAGGCGGGACTGATGTATCCATGGAAACGGCGGATGTAGTATTAATGGCTGATCAGTTAATGCAATTGGCACACGCCCACTCACTGGCAAAAGCAACGATTCGCAATATCAAACAAAATACGTCCTTTGCAGTAACGATTGTTTTTCTCTTGTTAGTCGGTGTTTTGTTTGGTTCGGTTCATTTGGCATCTGGTATGTTTATCCACGAAGCCAGCGTTCTCCTCGTTATTTTAAATGCGATGAGATTAGTCAGGTTTAATCTAGGTAAGATAAAAGTGAATAGTATGACTCAGACTGCACCAGGTTATTAAAGTAACGCTGGACTATATTTCCAATAAAGAAGAAAATAGAAGCAATGGATTTTCGGGAGTGGTAGAAATGGAGTATAACCAACATTTATGTACAGGAACTCATAACACATGTGTTTCTATAGTTCCAATTTTTAATCATTTAGAACAGGAACAAATGGATGAAATTATGGTGGCGGCCAGGTCGGTTTCATACAAAAAAGGGGAGATCATTTATCAGGCAGGGGATCAATCAAACGCCCTTTATATTGTTAATAAAGGAAAGATTAAAATCTATCGCCTCTCAGAATCTGGAAAAGAGCAGCTGTTACGGATTCTGACTCCAGGGGAATTTACAGGTGAATTAGCCTTATTTAACGAAGGTGTCCACGAAGCATTTGCCGAGGCTATGGCAGACACGCAAGTGTGTATGATTAGACGTGAGGACTTACAGGCACTTCTGTTGAAATTCCCATCCATCTCCTTAAAAATTTTAACTGAGTTTTCCAAGCGATTGGAACAATCTGAAAAACAAACCGCACGCTTTGCCACTGAAAAGGTGGAAACAAGGCTGGCCCTGTTTTTGGCGGAATGTTTGGAGCCAGAAAGTCGCGAATCTGAATTTACCCTACCGATGAGCAAAAAAGACTTGGCGTCCTATTTGGGAACCACCCCGGAAACGATTAGCCGCAAGCTAACAGATTTTGAAGCAGCAGGTCTAATTAAACAAAAGCCTCATAAAAAAATTGAAATCCTTTACTTGGACGAACTGCTTCTATTCTAATTTGAGTTTCAAGGACCAGGGGAACGTTGCTACTGGTTTATTTTTGGCGAAAGCGATTCTAAGAGAATCAAAGTTTGTCATTTAACTGCCAGAAATCCACAACTCTGGGGTAATTCAAGTCCTTTTTTTTTGACAATATTTATTTTGCTAGAAAAAACAATCCACCCTTGAGTTAGAAACTCTGGTGGATATTTTTACGTGTAATTTAATCAGAGACATTAAAGAGAATGATTATTTTCAATCGCCCTCGTTAACTCTATTTTGACTAACTTCACCAAATGTTCCCTATTAAGCGAATTATCATTCTTGGTATAAACATTAAGATGTTCCAAATCACTTCAAATATAAACTCAATTAGGGTATCTTTAAAAAAGCCGTCTCTACTTCTTTTTTTATTTTTCATCTTCTAACTCCCAATTAATCAATCGTTGTTTAACTATCGATTTTAGCTCATTGAAACTTTTCTTACTCACATTTCATTAATATCATATAGAGCACCTTCCAGAACAAAAGGTACTCTATACACACGAATCATTCAAATCCTCGTTATTCTCTTCCACTAAACTCTAAAATATTTAAACCCTCAGATGCCTCTGGTGCTTCAAAAAATTTAGTAACATGAATAAACACCGCTTCCGTGTCAAAAGCGGCTCTTTCGGGTTGTTCGTTACGCCTTTTTGCAATTTGACGTAAGCATTGCTCGTTATTTAGATTGAGGAAAATTAGTTGATGGCTTGCATTGACCTCTGACACCAGATCCAAAAACCACGTTCGCAGTTTTTGAGTGTTAGCCGGAAAATCCATCACTACATCTGTACCGACACTTAATATGTTTTGGACATGCTTTTTCACCAACGGCTTGAGCTGCGCTGAGAACTTTAGATAATCATCAAATGATGCAATCTGATTGGGATAAAGAGATGAAAGCCATTCATCCTCAGACAACAGTACCGCATGTTTATCTATCGCCAATTGTTTTGATTTAGTTGATTTTCCAGCTCCCATTTTCCCGCAGAAAAAGTATAGCGTCCCCAAGTGTTTCATATTTTTTAAACCCCCGCGCTTATTTTAGTTTAAACTTTTTCCTTCGTTTAGTTCCCGTAGACATTTTCCACTTATTAATATTTAGATGTTAAGATTTATATCCAATTCACTTATTCTACCAATTTTATTTATATTCCTTCTTTAACAACCCTGGTTTGGTTTAAGTGAAACCTCCACAATCTCCATGTGCAAGGGAATTGGACCAATGGACAGAGGAAAAATGGGAAGAGCATTATGAAAAAACTATCTTTTGATGATGGTGGCTGGGTTCCGGCTTTTCCTAAAGCTAGAATACGATGTCGGGTGGAGGGCTGTGATGGTATTCCTGAGCCTGATGAAAATTATTGTGTTGAACATATTAGGGAACCTTAATTTCTTTAGTGGAGTGGAGGGAAATACACTCTTTGTAGGTAGCATGGATGTTTGCTTAAGCATAACAAGCTTTTAAAATAAAAAGCTCTGTTATAGCCTAATGTTGATTTAAATGTGTTTGAAATAAACGGAAAAATTCCGTTTAAATTGGGAAATACCCTTATTTCCTTAAAAATAAAGGAGGTTTTTCCGTTTATATGATCCAAATCTTTGGATTTTATCAAATTTAGAGCGGTTAATCGGAATTTCTCCGCTTATATCTGACTTCTTAATCTTCATCTATATAGATTAGCCGGAAATTCTCCGCCAATAAATTCTCATGCCTATACGAAAATCAACAATGAATAATAACAGAGACAAATAAAAAAGCGTAATATATGAAGGCTCAGAGCATAATACTCTGGGCCTTTAAATAGTTACATTCTCTTGTTCCCGCATTTCTTTAGTTACATAGATATATTGATTAGCAGACGCTTTTTGGGGGCTAATAGAAGGGGATTTAAATGGAATTAAAAGGTCATTCTTTTTTGCCAGGTGTTTTGATTTTTTTCAGAATGAGGTTCGTTGCTTTTTTTGGATGTAAACGATATAGGAAGTCCATGATCTTTGCATCGTTTCCGGCTAATACTCGGTATTTATTGTTTTCCATCCCTTTAATAATGATTGAAGCCGCTTCCTTTGGACTGAGCATCTTATAGGAATGGTTGTCCTCCCCTTCGAATTCTATTTTCGCATTTTGGACCAGGTTGGTGTCGACTGCACCCGGAAAGACGATGGTTACACCTACATTGGTATTTCTAAGCTCTAAATGCAGGCCTTCCGTTAACATTTTGACAGCTGCTTTAGAAGCGGAGTAAATTGATTGAAGCGGCACGGGAAGAAATCCACCCATGCTTGATACATTTGTAATGTGCGCTTCTTGTCGTTTTAAAAGGTATGGCAAGAACGATTTGCACATATAGAGCGTTCCGTAAAAGTTGATATCCATGACTTTTTGAATTAAATCATAATCAAGATCATTGACGGTCCGAAACTGTTGAAGAATTCCCGCATTATTAATGATTCCATCTATGCAGCCGTGAGCCGCGATGATCTCTTTGGGAAGCTTTTCCACCTCTTCTCTGTTAGCTACGTCTGCCATGTGTATCGAAATCTTATCGCCGTATACAGTAGCGAATGATTTTATTTCCTCTAGCCCGTTTTTGTGGATGATGGCAGCGACTTTAGCTCCTTTTTCTAGGAGTTGGCGGACGAGCTCTCTCCCAATCCCACCACCAGCACCTGTTACGACAATCACTTTATCGTATACTTTCATCCTATTCCCCCATATTTTTTTATGAAAAATTACCTATTCATGATATGTGAGTAAAGTGGATGAAATTCTTCTTTTATGTGGTAGGAACGACCTCTTTTTAAAATCAAAAAATGTCATTCGTTTTTCACTTTAAATAACTTAAAGCATACTGAAAATATAATTGACACAAAGCGAATACAAATGATATTATAAAATTTTTGATAAATAAGACAGAATGTGGTATCCTAATAAAGGTAACAAATATTGAATGATTAGTTCCTTAAGTTTGTTTTTCCATCGTAATCCAGTTGCTCATATTTTTAATGCACCTCTTTATTTCCTCATAATCGATTATTTCTTACTTACTCCGCACAAATCGATATTTTCTGAATGAGTTAATTAAAGTAATTTTTTGAGTTTACAATCCTGATTCATACTGGCACGGCCAAGGAGCCGTAAGGATGAAAGAGAGGTAGGGCTTTCGTTGTTTTAGGTATATAAAGGTTCATTTATATGGAAAAAATACGGGTCAATGCTATGGTTGATTTTTCAAAAAACGATTTTAAACAACAGGTAGAGATGTTTGAATACTTTTGTCAGGAAAGCAGGTTTTTGACAAATTGGAGGGATAACTTTTGAACAAAACAAAATTAATAAATGAAGTATCAGCAAAGTCAGAGCTATCTAGGAAAGATGCAGAAACAGCTGTGGAGGCTGTATTCGATATAATCACACAATCACTAGTTAGCGGAGATTCTTTTGCCCTTTTAGGGTTTGGTAAATTTGAGGTTTGTCAACGTGAAGCCCGTACTCGTATCGACCCTAAAACGGGGGAAGAATCGATCATTCAAGCTGGAAAAGTTCCTGTTTTCCGGGCAAGTAAGTCATTAATACAGCAAATATAGGTTTAAAGGTTATCCCAATTTAAGATATGTGCCATGTTGTTACGAAAATCAGCATTGGTCTCTTGGATGGATTCATATTAAATAAACTGAATAAACTTTCATCTATCTAGGTAATAATATAATCATTCCAAGATTTCTTGAAAATCTTAGTAGTGGTATAATCATTTAACAACTGTGTGTATTTTTACACAATAGGAGGCAGCAATATTGGAAAAAGGTAAAGTAAAATGGTTTAACAGTGAAAAAGGTTTTGGATTCATCGAACGTGAAGGTGGAGAAGACGTATTCGTTCATTTTTCAGCTATCCAAGGTGAAGGCTATAAATCATTAGAAGAAGGTCAAGAAGTTACATTTGACGTAGAGCAAGGTCAACGTGGACCGCAAGCTTCAAACGTTCACAAAGCTTAATAATAATAAGAAGAATGAATAAATAACAGCCTCTTTATGAGTCTGTTATTTATTTTTCAAAGGAGTTTTGATATGACAACATTTCAGGAAATGGGTATTCTTGAGCCCATTCAAAGAGCGATTACAGATATGGGATTTGAAGAAGCATCTCCGATTCAAGAGAAAGCCATTCCCATAGCTTTGACGGGTAAGGACATTATTGGACAAGCGCAAACAGGTACCGGAAAGACGGCTGCCTTCGCCATACCGATCTTGGAGAAAGTGGATACGAGTAAAAAATATGTTCAGGCGATTGCCATTGCACCTACAAGAGAATTAGCTATTCAGGTTTCAGAAGAGATCAATCGACTGGCGAAATACATGGGCATAACCTCTCTCCCGATTTATGGAGGGCAGTCGATAGATCGCCAAATTAAGGCATTAAAAAAGGGACCCCACATTATTACGGGAACACCCGGAAGACTTTTGGACCACATTCAACGGAAGACGTTAAAGTTAGACCGCATCTCTATGGTGGTATTGGATGAAGCTGATGAAATGTTAGATATGGGCTTTCTCGAGGATATCGAACGAATTCTCAAAGAGACCCCTGAAGAAAAACAAACCTTGCTGTTCTCCGCAACCATGCCAAAACCGATTCAAAATCTTGCGGAAAGGTTTATGCGGGATCCAGAACTCATAAAGATGAAAGCCAAGGAAGTTACTGCTCCAACTGTTAAGCAAATTTATTATGAGGTTAATGAACGGGATAAATTTGATGTTCTTTGCCGTCTGCTAGACGTGGATAACCCTGAATTAGCGGTTATTTTTGGAAGAACAAAAAGACGCGTGGATGAATTAAGTGATGCATTGAATAAACGAGGATATCTTGCTGATGGATTGCACGGAGATTTAAATCAACGACAGCGCGATGTTGTGATGAATAAATTTCGTGAGGGTAATATTGATATTTTAGTTGCGACCGATGTGGCTGCGAGGGGAATTGATGTTTCAGGGGTTACCCACGTCTACAATTTTGATATTCCTCAAGACCCGGAAAGTTATGTTCACCGAATCGGCAGAACGGGGAGAGCTGGTAAGACAGGGTTAGCCATTACATTTGCTACACCGAGGGAAACCGGACAGATCCGCAGTATTGAAAAAGCCTCTAAAGGAAATATCCAGCGCAAATCAATACCGACGGTAGCAGAGGCAAGGGAGTCCATACAGCAAGCCGCAGTAGAAAAGATGATTCAATTGGTTGAAGAGGAGCAGTACACACAGTTTAAACGCGCAGCGGGGGAATTGCTTGATCAGTACGATTCTATCGCGTTAGTTTCAGTTGCCTTGAAACTGTTGTCAAAGGAACAGAGAGATGTTCCCGTTCAGCTAACTTCCGAGGCACCGAGATATACCAGTAAGCCTAAAACAAAAGTCCAAGAGAAATCAAGGAAAAACTCTAAAGGGAATATGGAATTTAGGGGAAAAGGTGGAAATAGCAATCGTAAGAAAACTTCCATGTCCTCTCGAAAAAAGAAAGCATAATAAATGAATACGGGAAGGATATTCTCGATGCATTAAAAAGAAGGGATAGCTTAATCGCTATCCCTTAAATTCTCTATCGACTCGGGGTTAAATTAATTTGTTGTCTGTTTTTATTGAATGTCATCGTCGCTTTTGTATTCCAATTCCAGTTGCTTTTTTTCATAAAAATGCGTAATATATGAAGGCTCAGAGCACAATGACTCTGAGCCTTCAAATTTACATTCTGTTCTTCTTGCATTTCTTTCATTAGAATATAGATTAGCAGGCATTTTTGGGTCTCTCCCATATTATTTTTATGAAAAAATACCTATTCATGATATGTGTGTAAAGTGGCTGAAATTCTTCTCTTTATGTGGCAGGAAAGACCTCTTTCATCTATTACGGTGCAACCGTTTATGATTCTTCTCCAAGTTTTAGTGTTGTATATTTTTTTTCGCACTAGGAATTAGTAGGCTGTTATTTAAACCTATTGGAACCTCACTTTTCTAAGAATAAAAAAATTTTATGGTAGTTTATAAATAATCAATATTTTTTTTATTCGATAAATTATGATAATTTTTATATAACGCATTTAATAAGCTTATTAAGTTGAGAAAAAGTAACAAGAGGAGACGGAGATAGAAGATGAAAAGTGGGAGGGAATTGTCATGAGAAGAACAACGGGGCTTAATATCGCAAATCGTATGGACCGTTTACCTATTTCTTCGATTCACAAGAGAGTTATTTTTGCATTAGCAGTTGCTTATTTTTTTGAATTTGCGGATTTGAATACGTTTTCATACGCAGCACCTGCATTAATGAAACAGTGGCATTTGCCAATGAATGTTATTGCAACCATTAACGCCAGTGCCTTCTTCGGAATGTTTTTGGGCGCTACCCTAGGCGGATGGCTTGGCGATAAAGCAGGAAGAAAGAAAGCTATTATTATATCACTAATTCTATTATCTGTGTTTTCAGCGATGAATGCACTTGCGTGGGATGTGTGGTCACTTTCCATTTTCAGATTTGTAACAGGGATGGCTGCTTCAGCTTTATTGGTGAATGCGAATACCTACATCATTGAATTCTTCCCAAAAGCTGTTCGTGGTAAGTATCAAGGGTTAGCAGTAGGAATTGGAATTACGGGTATCCCAATTACAGGTTATGTTGCTAGTTTGGTAGTTCCTATGGCGGACTTTGGCTGGAGACTTGTATTTGTATGGGGAGCGTTGGGAATCTTCGCGTTATTCGGTATCGTAAAATTGTTTGAAATACCACGTTGGTATGAAATGAAGGGACAAGTAAGTAAAGCGAAAGCAACCATTGAACAAATTGAAAAAATCGTTGCAAGTGAAAAAGGTCCTTTAGCTATACCAGATCCTGAAGTTTCTATTGCTCGAGTCACTACAGGTAAAATGTCTGATGTTTTCAAGGGAATTTACCGTAAACGTACAACCATTCTAATTGCGGTGTGGATTCTTCAAACAATCGCTTTTTATGGATTTGGATCATGGGTTCCAACTCTATTGGTAAATCAAGGAATTGATATCTCGAAGACCCTGCTTTATAGCACATTAATTACCTTGGGTGCTCCATTAGGCGCATTTACGGGCGCAATGATTTCTGACCGCTTTGAGAGAAAAACAAATATTATTGCTTCTTGTTTCTTCATTGCAATTGCTGTGTTCTTATTTGGAGCCACATTAAATCCTGTTATGATCGTTATCTTTGGTTTCCTTATTAACTATATCGAAAGAACCTTCTCATCCAATCTATATACGTATACATCAGAACTTTATGGAACAGAAGTGCGTTCTTTTGGACAAGGGTTGACATATGGTATCGGCCGTGCATCCAATATTATCGGACCATTTATTATTAGTTTTGTATACACAGGCTTTGGATACTTAAATGTATTTATTCTCATATCACTTGTTTGGGTCTTAACAGCTGCAGCAATATTCTTTGGTCCACGTACTTCTAAGAGAAGTCTTGAAGAAATCAACGGGACACAAATGAATAAAAAATTCCCACACTCATCTAACTTATAGATTGAAAAAATGGCACCCTAAGGGGTGTCGTTTCCATTTACAGTTATAAATAGTAGGTTTTTTCCGGGTTTCTCGAATCCGGGTCGTAGAAGCTAAACTAGTTTTAGCTTCTTTCTAGTCTTAACCTTTTTTAGATTACTCATAATCTATCATAAAATAAATTTATGCACTCGTATAAATTTTTAATATTTTTTTTATTCCTAATATTATATTAAAGTTATATTAAAGGTTGATACATCACGAAAGGGGATTTAATCATGGAGACGGATGTTTTAGTAGTCGGCGGCGGGAACGCTGCTCTCGCTGCTGCACTATCAGCTCGCGATCAAGGGGTAAAGGTGCTGGTAATTGAAAGGGCTCCTAAATTTTATCGCGGCGGAAATAGCAGACTCACCCGGGACTATAGGGTAATGAATACACGTGAGAATAAGTATATGACTGGCATGTATTATGAGGAAGAATTCATGGAGGATTTAAGGCGTGTTGCTGGGGGAGAATTAAATGAACCTATTGCAAGATTAGTTGTGCGTAAATCCGAGGAACTTCCGGACTGGCTTAACAAACAGGGAATTCAATGGCAGCCGGCACTATCTGGGACTCTTCATTTAGGAAGAACGAATATCTTCCAGCTTGGCGGCGGCAAGGCTGTAATGAATTCGTACTATCAAACTGCTAAAGCAAAAGGGGTAGAAGTCTGGTACGATTCCATGCTTGAAGATATAGAAATGAGCGGCACTAAGTTCAAGGCTGCTAAAGTTAGCAGGAATAACAAGATCGAGACCATTAAAGCAAAAGCGATTATATTTGCTGCTGGCGGTTTTGAAGCAAATATAGAATGGCACAAACGTTACTGGGGAGACGCCGCTGAGAATTTTATTATCCGTGGAACCCCATATAATCAGGGGAATGTTCTTGAGATGTTGCTAAATAAAGGTGCAGCCCAGATCGGAGAACCCGATGCGTTTCACGCCGTCGCAGTTGATGGCAGGGCACCAAAGTTTGATGGAGGAATTGTTACCCGGCTTGACAGTGTTCCATTTGGGATTGTGGTAAATAAGAATGGTGAGCGGTTCTACGATGAAGGAGAAGATTTCTGGCCGAAACGCTATGCCATTTGGGGAGGGCTGATTGCCCGGCAGCCAGAACAAGTTGCTTACTCGATTATTGACAGTCAGACACTTGGAAAATTCATGCCTTCAGTATTTGAACCAGTATCTGCAGGAACAATCGAGGAATTGGCGGAAAAACTGGGCCTTAACCCTACAGTGGTGGCTAAGACGGTTGAGGAATTTAACAATGCCGTTCGTCCGGGAACGTTTAATCCAGGTGAATTAGACGACTGTAAAACAGAAGGGTTAAAACCGGTAAAAAGCCATTGGGCGGTACGGATCGATAAGCCTCCATTTTATGCTTATCCACTGAAAGCTGGAATTACATTCACATACCTTTCAGTAGCAGTAAATGAACAGGCAAGGATCAAGTGGAAAGATGGAAGCCTCTGTGACAATATGTTTGCAGCAGGAGAAATGGCAGCAGGTAATGTACTGCGCCGTGGGTATCTGGCTGGGTTTGGACTCACAATGGGTGCGGTTTTAGGAAGAATTGCAGGGGAGGAAGCAGCAAATGCAATCAAAAGAGCTACTAGATGATGGAAAACGACAAATGAGATTATGTAATTCATGCCGCTACTGCGAAGGATACTGTGCTGTATGGCAGTCTATTGAGTGGCGCCGGGATTTCACAGATAATGATATGACGTATTTGGCCAATTTGTGCCATGATTGCCGGGACTGCTACCATGCATGTCCATTTACAACGCCACATGAATTTGGCATTAATCCGCCAAAACTATTTGCGCAATTGCGTGAAGATACCTATCGAAAGTATGCAAGTCCGAGAATATTTGCCAAGGCACTCGGGGAAAAACGCAGCGGCTTTTGGATTACATTTTTCTTTGGAATCATTTTAATGTTAGCTTTAATTTTGGGAACCAACGGAACTTCCGGACTTTTAGAAGCGCAAGTAGGAACAGGGGCATTTTATAAGTCCATGTCAGAAGCTGTTATGATTACTGTTTTCTTGGCTTTAGGAATTTGGATGGCTGGCGGCTGGTTGGTCGGAATGAGCAGATTCTGGAAGGACATTAAGTCGGCTAAGTCTGAAAAAATCATTGGAAAAGATATAGTGACTGGTACAAAATATGCGCTAAGCCTTCGTTATCTGGGAGGAGAAGGTTCAGGTTGCAATTATCCAACAGAGGAGCCTTCTACAATTCGCCGTAAGTTTCACCATTTAGTATCTTATGGTTTTATGCTAGATCTTGCTTCAACAGCATTAGGGGCATTTTACGCACATATATTACACCTTCCTGCGCCATATCCTGTGTACCATCCAGTAGTCATTCTTGGAACCGTAGGCGGCATTGGAATTATTATTGGAACGATTGGACTATTGGTGCTTAAAGCAAAAAGCGATCCTGAAATCGGCGATGATAAAGCAGCAAAGTCAGGAACTTCATTTATCGTTTCATTACTAGTTGTGGCAGTGACAGGAATGGTCTTGCTGCTGGCTCGTGAAACTGCAGCCATGGGAATTTTGTTGGCAATCCATTTAGGAAGTGTTGCAGCACTATTCTTCACAGCTCCATATACTAAATTTGCCCACTTTGTCTATCGTTATTTAGCTCTTATCCGTTATGCACAAGAAGAGCGCATTGCACATCAACCTGTTGAAGTGAAAGTGGGAAACCAGCCTGTTAAGACAGGTACAACGGTTGCGGGCAAACATTGATTGCAGGATGTTTATAAGTGAAATATTATGAAAATAGCAATGCCATGATTTAGTAACTTAATATGTTCGCATTTAATAATAAAAGGGCTTTCGGTTGGTTACTAACGGGTTTCCCTTTGGGAGAGAAAAGTAAATTATAAATAACGAATTGACAGACCAAATAACATAATTTTGGTCTGTCATTTTTATTGTTAAATCAAGGTTTTCATAGAAATTGTTATAAAAATAGCAGAAAATTATCACGTAAAATAACATTGGACAATAACTATTGTCTTTGCTGATTAATGTGCTATTTTTATGGCGACTTTGAATGATAAAACGGTCTAACTGACGAGGTTTTTAAAATAAATGATATAATTTATCTAAGATAAGATATTAAATCCGATGGAGGAACCGAATGACTAAAATTAGGGGATACACTTGTAGCTGCTGCGGTAAATATCACGAAGAGCTTCCAACTAGTTATGGGAACCCGGCTCCCGTTTATTACTATTATGCTGAACCTGAAGAACGAGAGGATAGGTTTGAGCTAGATGATGATTTATGCATTATGGATAACGAGCATTTCTTTATTCGTGGATGCATTGAAATCCCCATTATTGGAACCGACGAACACCTAATATGGGGAGTATGGGTTTCATTAAGTGAAGCTAATCTTAACAAAGTAAAAGAACACTGGGATGAACAAGAATTATTGGAGCCTATGTTTGGTTGGTTATCTACTGATTTACCTTGTTATCCTGATACAGTAAATTTAAAAGCAATGGTGCATTTTAGATCAGATGGCATTAGACCTTTCATTGAACTCGAACCGACCGACCATCCTTTAGCGGTGGAATCTAGAGATGGAGTAACCATTGAAAGGGTAAAAGAGATAGCTGAACGGCTTTGTGTTAATAACGATAACCAAGGGTTTGAAAAATAACCGTAAAATTCCGTCTAAATTAGGAAATATTTATATTTTCCTAAAAATAAAGGGAGTTTTTCCGTTTATATCATCCAAATCTTTGGATTTTGTCTTATTTAAAGAAGTTAATCGGAATATCTCCGCTAATATTTGCTTGTAAAGCCTACCCTATATACATTAGCCGGAAATTCTCCGCCTATGAATTCTCATACCCTAAACAAAATTCAAAATAAATAATAACATAGCTAAAAAAATAATCATGGCACGACATTCCATGATAGAATGTTGTGCCATGATTAAGGAAGCAATCACTGATTTATTAATTGTTTTGGCTTTTCGTTAGTATAGCTGGCTGCAGTGGACCCAGCTATTTTTCCAAATACTGCGCCCGACATCAAACCTGATCCGCCAGGATAGTTACCGTAAAAAATTCCACCGATCATTTCTCCAGCAGCAAATAATCCCTCGATAGGTTGTTCTTCCTTATCTAACACTTGGCCCAATGGATCTACGTGCAAGCCCCCAAATGCGAATGTAATTCCACACGTTACAGGGTAAGCATAGAAAGGAGATTGTTCAATACGAAGTGCCCAGTTTGATTTAGGTGGAGTAATTCCCTTCGTACATTTGCCATCTTTCTCTGCAGGCCGATATTCACCTTCCTGTACAGCACTGTTGTACTCTTCAATTGTTTTAAGGAATTGCGATTTATTAACTGGAAGCAAATCAACAAGCAAATCAGCAAGCTCTTCCAGGGTATCTGCTTTATAAAACGTTGCTTCATTCAGGTCGTATTCTTTCCGAAGCATAGGGCGGACCTGTGCATCATAAATTTGATAGGCTACATGACCAGGCTGTTTTAACACCTCGTGTCCATATTTAGCATACGTGTAGTTCCGAAGATCTGCACCTTCATCTACAAAACGTTTACCTTCATTATTTAACATTACGCTGTATGGATAGGAATGCTTTTTGAAAATATCTCCAGGCTTTGTAAAGTCACCAACTTTTGGAGCATTATAATCTGTTCCGATTGAATGACATCCAGACCACTCTCCAAATTTTTGAGCGCCTACTTCAAGAGCCATTTTAATACCGTCTCCTGTGTTAAACTCAGTTCCACGAACGATGGCAGCTTCCCATTCCGTACCAAGGTTTTCCGTTCTCATTTGCTTATTGGCTTCAAAGCTGCCGCAAGCCAAAATAACACCCACTGTATTCACAGAAACAATAGTACCTTCTTTTTCAACCACTACCCCAGTAATTTGGTTATGATCTGTTTCTAATTTCACAGCACGAGCATTATACCAAATATCAATGCCAAGTTCTTCTGCCCGTTCAAAGAGCCTCTGCATTAAGCCGACGCCTTTATTTTCAGTTTTAAGAGGTAATCCACCCCAAAAGTGACGTTTACCGTCTTGAATAAAGGACTGATTATCATAATTTAATTCAAACTTAATTCCTTGGTCTCGCATCCAACAAATCGTTTCATAAGATTTGGAGACCAATTGTTTTGCCAACTCAGGGTTGCTTTTACCATTTGTTACACGCATTAAATCATTATAAAAATCAGATTCACCATATTCAGGTAAAACAATCATTTCTGCTTCTTCATTTGTTAACTGAGGAATGACCTTTCTAATAGCATCTAAATTATTGTATGCAGCCCGAATGGCTCCATCGGTAAAAAAAGAGTTTCCACCCCGTTTTTCAATAGGTCCCCGCTCCAATACAAGAACGCTTGCACCATTTTCTTTTGCAGAGATGGCAGCACATAAAGCAGCGTTTCCTGCCCCAACAACTACTACATTATAATTTTGTATATTTTCCATTATAATCACTCCCTTTATGTTGATAATAAGGTAATAATTAAAATAAAAAAAATATTGTTTTTTTATTAGATTCCATAAAATTTATTTATAGATTATTAAAAAATCCTTCTATAGAAAGATAGATTTCTATAATTATGTTGTATATAATTTTAGCAATAAGATAATTTTTAATTGAATTAAAATAACCATAAAAATAATTTATGGTAAAAGGAGAAAAAAGTTATGGATGAGAAAGACTGGAGCATGTTAGTCACTCTCTATGAAGAGCGAAATATAACAAAGGCTGCACAAAAATTATTTATTTCACAGCCAGCCCTAACCTATCGTATAAAACAATTAGAAACTGAGTTTAAAACAAACTTGATTGCTAGAGGAAAAAGAGGTGTCGAGTTTACTGTCAAAGGAGAATATCTTGTTAAATATTCAAAAGATATGCTTAACCAATTAAGAAAAGCAAAAGAACATGTTTCTAGTTTGGATAAAGAGGTAAAAGGAACGTTACGATTAGGGGCATCTGGATTGTTTGCCCGATATCAATTACCCGTTTTATTAAAGAATTTTCTCAACTTATACCCCGATGTTGAGATTACCCTCAAAACAGGGTGGAGTTCTAATATTCTCCAAATGCTTCAAAAGGAAGAAGCACATGTCGGCATTGTCAGAGGACCATATAATTGGAACGAAAATAAAGTATTAATTCAAAAGGAAAAAATCTATATCGTGTCTAGCAAAAAAATAGATGTTAAGGATCTACCATTTCACCCAAGGGTCAATTATATGACGGACCAGTCATTACGAGATGTCATTGAAAACTGGTGGCAGGAAACGTTTACCGTTCCTCCTAATGTCTCAATGGAGGTTGACCGAATTGAAACCTGTAAAGAATTAGTTCTTAACGGTTTAGGTTACGCTATTTTACCGGAAATCTGTATTAAGGAAGAGGACCTGCTTTATAAAGAACCGATTGTTTTAAATAATAATAGCTTTTTGCAGCGTGAAACTTGGATTTTTTACAGGGACGTTACGATGGAATTATCACAGGTTAAAGCTTTTATAGATTTTCTAATTGAAAGTAAGCAGCCAAAAGGGGAGCTTTCAT
>NZ_JBLVQN010000065.1:0-24008 GCF_058323225.1 Neobacillus sp. PVCKKU3 | reverse complement strand
GCATCGGGATTTCCCGATGTTTTTTTTTGATGAGAACTCGCCGATTGGAGAGTCCGATAGGACAGTTCATGAGGCATAGTTGAATTGATACTTCCCTATAGCAAAAAGAGGCAGTCAGTTGACCGCCTCTTCTTTCATTATTCATTCTCATTTATTTTCTGAATTTCTCTTAAGGCGTCTATCCGTTTTTCGTCTTCTTCAAAAAACTGGACCAAATCACCAATCCGATCAATGGAATCCCAGCTCAAATGATGCTCAATTCCCTCTACATCCTTATAGATGTTTTCCTCTTTCACGCCAATGATTTTAAGGAATTGCTCAAGCAAATCATGGCGGAAAACTAGCCGTTTGCCAATTTTATTCCCTTTTGTTGTTAAGCTGAAGCCTCTATATTTTTCATACACCAAATAATCATCTTTATCGAGCTTTTGAACCATTTTTGTTACCGAGGAGGGATGAACGGACAATGCTTCGGCAATATCGGAAACCCTGGCATATCCTTTTTCTTCTATCAAATTATAAATTTGTTCAATATAATCTTCCATACTGGGTGTTGGCATCCGATACCCTCCATTAAACAGAATCACCTAAAAGTTTACTATAGAAAAATAAGAGTGACAAGATTCTTTATCACAATAACTCCTCAGCCAAACTTTAAACAGTTGCGTTTTCAAATATAAATTTCACTCGCTTTTCCTTTTCATCTAAATACAGTCTGGCATTAAAGGTTTTCTCATTATTGGTAAAGCCTTCAATGACCTCGGTTTTTCCTTCTGTCAAAAGCAGCTTTATATTTTTCTGCGTTATATTTTTCCCAAGAATTTTTTTTGAAATCGTAAAGTTACACTTATTTTTTTGATAGTTCGTACAGCCGTAAAAACTTCCTTTGTCGACCATCGAACCGTCACATTTCTTACATGGTCCAAGCTTAGTCTGAGTTTTCTTTGCCCCCCGTTTACCAGGTGTGAAATTTTCGCTTAGTTCCTTAGAAAACGTCCAATTAACCGCCTGATCAACCCCGGTCGTAATTAAATGGTGAACCATCTTTTTCGTTTGCTCCATAAATTGCTTTGGGGAGGCTGAGCCCTCTGAAATTCCCTTCAACTTCTGCTCCCATTTTGCAGTCATTTCCGGCGATGCGAGAATTTCCTTGCCGACTGCTTCAATAAGAATTTTAGCCTTTGCCGTTGCGTAAACCAGATTTTTTCTAACCTCGATATATGCCCTGTCCTTGAGCATGGTGATAATGCCAGCTCTTGTCGCCTCTGTTCCAAGCCCCTCAGTCTTGGTCAGAATTTTCTCCAGCTCTTTATCCTCAATATGCTTGCCGGCTGTCTTCATCAGCGTAATCAGCTGTCCTTCAGTATAACGCTTTGGAGGCTGTGTCTGGCTTTCCTTCACGTCCACTTTGATTGTTTTGCCTTGTTCCCCTTTTTCCAGCGGCGGCAGCGACGGCTCGTCATCCTGTTCCTTTTGATTGATGACCTTCCTCCAGCCCTCATCAATTTGCACTTTCCCCTTCGAGACAAACTTTGCCCGCCCATCTACTAACGTAATGACGGTCGTATATTCAAAAATGGCTTTTTGGTAATGGGCGGCAATTAAACTCTTAACCACCAGGTCATATAGTTTTTGTTCATCAGCTGATAACTTTTCAATATACGGTATTTGTTCCGTCGGGATAACCGCATAGTGGTCTGTCACTTTTTTCTCGTTTACATATCTTTTATTCTCCGCTATTGAATCAACAGGTAATGGGAAAAAGCCTTGATATTCTTTGAGATGGCTTAATTTTTTAAGAGTATCGGGGAAATTGGCCGCTTCCTCTTTCGTCACATAACGAGAATCGGAACGAGGGTAAGATACATATCCTTTTTGGTAAAGCTGCTGCAGAACATCCAAAGTTTTTTTCGGTGAAAATTTATAACGTTTATTGGCATCAGCCTGCAAGGCAGATAAGTTATAGAGAAGCGGCGGTAAAAACTCTTTCCGCTCACATTGAACATCGTCGACTTCCGCGTTCTTCCCACGGCAAAATGCTGCTACCTTTTCTGCCATCTCCTTGGTGTTAACACGAGTTTCACCGTCGTTTTGCCATTTGCCCGTGTACTTTTTATCATTAATTAAAAATTGTGCCACGACTTCCCAAAACGGTTCAGATTTAAAATTTTCAATCTCTAACTCCCTCTTTACAATCAATGCTAGCGTAGGAGTTTGTACTCTGCCGACTGAAAAAACATCTGAAAAGCCCTGTTTCTGAAGTAGCAGGCTGTACAGTCTTGAAGCATTCATTCCCACTACCCAATCTGCACAGGCCCGGGTATAGGCTTCAAAATAAAGATTTCGGGTGTCTGTTTCTTCCAGCAGCTTTTTAAAGCCTTCCCTAATAGAATTAGGGGTTAGCGAAGAAATCCACAGCCTTTTCATTGGCTTACGGCAATTTGTCAGTCTTAAAATATTGCGGATAATTAGTTCCCCTTCCCTTCCTGCGTCACCGGCATGGATAATATCGGTCACTTGCGGGTCGGATACTAATTTTTTTATCACAGCAAATTGCTTCGCTTTGTCCTTCGTTACTTCATAATTAAAATGTTCTGGTATAATCGGCAGATTCGTTAAGGACCACTTCTTCCATTCCAGCTGATATTTCTCTGGCTGAACCAATTGACAAATATGCCCAATGGCCCAAGTAACATAGCCCCCATCAGGAAAAAGTTCGTTTGGAAAAATTTCAATAAAACCATTTTGTCTTTTATGTTTAAAGATGGATGCCAGGGTAGAGCCTTGATCAGGTTTTTCGGCAATGATTAGTTTCATCATAATTACTCCCTTTTGTTAATACATCTCCGCCTATCATTTTACATCTATTGCTCTTCCCCGTATAGGTTGGACACGAAAATTCCACACACAAAAAACCCCCTTCAGATTAGAAAAAAAACTGAAAGGGTTTTTTATGATTATATTTCCTTGAGCTGGTTAACTCATGCCTCCTGACTATACCAATTCTCTTCCGGAATAATATTTGATACGGTTAAGATAAGAGAGGGCATTCGTTCTACATCAAATATAATGGCGCCTATTTTCTTCGTAAACATGATAAAGGCGCTGCCATGTGGAAATTTTCCGAGCTCCTCCCCGATATGGAGCAACGACATAATTATAGCTTGTTTTTCAACTTCTTCAATCGAAACCTGCGGAGAAAACCGTAATATCCATTCCTCGCCCTCAATTGAAAATCGAAACACTTACATCCCCACCCCAGCATGGAAAAGTTATTAATTAAACATATTGAGGAAAGGTTTGTTTTATGTCCATCATTCAAAAAACGTTTTGATTTTTGAGGAAAAACCTACCGCCATTTCTTGACTGACCATATTTGTTATTGTATATTTAAAGCATCATGAAATCGAATACATTTGCTCATGCTCATGTTTTGTTCCATGATAATATTTATTCTCTGGCACCATATATGAGGGTGTCCTGAAAGGCTTAGGAGGAAGAAGTACATGCAAAATGGTAAAGTAAAATGGTTCAACAACGAAAAGGGCTTCGGATTTATCGAAGTTGAAGGCGGAGACGATGTATTCGTACACTTCAGCGCTATCCAAGGCGACGGCTATAAATCTTTAGAAGAAGGCCAAGAAGTTTCTTTCGAAATCGTTGAAGGAAACCGCGGACCTCAAGCTGCTAACGTTGTAAAATTATAATCAATCATAAATCTTGAAAGGCTGACAGAATTGTCAGCCTTTTTTACGTCAGCTTTTTTCCATATTCCTGAATTTTTTGCCCGACGGTACATTGTGAAATGCAAAACCTGTGGGCCGTTCTCCGGCCCCCTTCCCGTTTTAGTTGCCGATGTACAAAACAGCCTTCACAGTATTCATTCAGCAAATGTTCCACTTGAGTAAAAAGAGCTTTTCTGGCTGATTCTCTCACAAAGATTAGACACCCCGTTCCATTATAGAATAATCGTTTTCGCAAAGATATTTTTTCCTTCCAACGCCTGGGTTGCAAGCTTATCAGCTTCTTTATTGTCATTTCGTGGGATAGCTGTGTATTTTGGATAAATGCCAAGTTGTTTAATTTTTTCCTCTATCCGGTCCAGCCAACGGTTCAAGTTTTCTTCATAACAAGGCCATTCACCCTCCAGCTGTTTTAAAACGACCTGGGAGTCACCTTTAAATTCGCATGATTGATGCTGTACACCTAGATCTTCCAAAATATTAAGGGCAAAATAAAAAGCGGCATATTCTGCCTCGTTGTTTGTATCCATTTCATCAAAAAGTTCATTGGCGCGAATTCTGTATTTCTTTTTTCCCTGCTGAAAAAAGATAACTGCGCCAAGACCAGCCTGATTGGTTTCCTTGTGAAATCCGCCATCAAAATAAACGGTTATTTCTTGAGGTTCCTCTTCTATTTCTGTCAGCAGCTTTTTCATTTCCTTTAAAATCCAAGATGTCCCTTTTTCATCATAAAAATACAGGTCGACCGCTTTCCCCGATCGCTCGAGCTCTTCCCCAAGCTGGACAGCTGTTTCAGCGGAAGCCCAGTCGGAAGTACATTTCACTTTTTCATTACTTTTTAATTTATGCACCCATTCAAGCTTATATTTCACTGATATTCAACCTTTCTAATTGATTATTATGGTAAATAATGTATCCATCTATATAAATTCATTTATATCATACCCAGAAGCGTCATAGAAAATATTTTCCTGCAACGTATAAGTAATATATGATAAACTTTCAGTTAGGTAATGATGGGGGAATTTTGAAAAAACGGAGGCACTAGCACCATGAAAAAACCACTGTTCGCAGATTTAAGCCTGCTTTTAGTGACAATGATTTGGGGAATGACATTTGTTTTAGTGCAAAATGCGATAGACTTTTTGGAGCCATTTGCGTTTAATGGAATACGCTTCTTTATTGCCGCAGTTTTGCTCATTTTCGCTTTAATCCTATTTGAAAGAAAGCAGCTTAAACAAATAAATATAAAATTAATTATTTCCGGAGTTTTTATTGGATTTTGGCTCTATTTGGGATATGTTACGCAAACAATCGGCCTTTTATATACAACATCTTCGAAAGCCGGTTTTATCACCGGGCTCAGTGTTGTTCTTGTCCCTTTATTTTCGATGTTTTTAATGAAACAAATTCCAGGTAAAAACGCGATTTTTGGTGTTCTTACGGCGACTGTTGGCTTGTTTCTGCTGACCCTGACGGATATATCAGCATTAAATATTGGCGATGGATTTGTTTTTGTTTGTGCCATCAGCTTTGCGATGCACATTATTTTAACAGGAAAATTCTCAAGCAGATATCCGACTTTACTTTTGACCGTTATCCAAATCTCAACTGTTGCTATTCTTTCCACTATTTCTTCTTTCATTTTTGAAGATTGGCGGAAGTCATTTCGGACAGACATTTTATTATCACAAGATGTTTTGATTGCTTTGGTTATTACCAGTATTTTTGCAACAGCAATTGCTTTCTTTATTCAAACAAACTTTCAAAAGTATACATCTGCAACAAGGGTTGCCCTTATTTTTGCCATGGAGCCGGTTTTTGCAGCCATTACGGGCTATTTCTGGGCGCAGGAACGTTTATCCTCCAGTGCTTTAATTGGCTGTATCCTTATTTTTATGGGAATGATTTTCGCCGAACTGCCGGCTAAGAAAATCTTCATATTAAGAAAAAACAAAAGTATCGGAAGCTAAAAAGGGGCTGACTTAAATGGTCAGCCTCCTTTTTTAGATTGCCAACAATTCGTGATTTTTCACAAAACTGATGGCGTCTTTTCTGTTGTTTATTTGATTTTGGATAAAGGTTTCCAGTAAGGAAACATAAAAGCTGCCATCAAAGCTTTTCTGTGCTTTTAAGGTCAGTTCAATTGCTGTATTAATTATCTCATCGGAAGCATTTGTGTAATGTTTTCCGAAGTAAATAAAGCCGATTGCATCCTCTTGAAATTGGAAGCCTTTTCCCTTCAAGTAATGCAAATATTCCTCAACCGTCCGCACTGATGATCCAACCCTCTCCCGTAAATCTAGAAATATCCCCTTTAAAATCTTAGCTTAAATTTCGACATTTTTCTATCTTTTTCTGTGCATTTATGACCAATTATCCCGACCAATACTCCTAAAAGCGCGCCGCCTAGCACTTCCTCAGGCTGATGGCCCAGGACTTCCTTCAGCTTTGTTGGAGGCTTTTCTTTAAACTCTACACTTTCTTTTTCATTGATTTTGTCGATTAATTCATTCATTGAATTTACTCTTAACGTCAGTTCACCCGTTTGCCTTCGGACTCCTTGGGCATCATACATAACAATTAAGCCGTAGATAAGGGACAAAGCAAAGTCAATGGTCGGCAGTCCCCTTTTTAATGCGATATAGGTGGTTAAAGTAGCGACTCCTGCTGAATGGGAGCTTGGCATTCCACCTGTTCCAAAAAAGACTTCCGGCCGCCATTCCTTCTTTTTGAAATAATGAATCGGAATTTTCATCCCCTGGGCGAGTCCAATGCTTAAAAGTGCTAAATAAACAGCCTTGTTCATTTGATCACCTCTACCTTTATTGTGAAGAAAGATGAGTTTAATTATTCCGGATGGAGATACTAAAAAAGTGGAGGTGACTTGTATGACCAAAAAGGTAAGCAATAACCGCGGCGCTAAAGCACCTGGTGTAAATCCACAAGGATATGGCCAGGATGCCGAGTTTGCTGAAGAGCCAAAAAGCAAACTGGAAAATAGAGCAAAGAAATCAAATACAAAAATATAAAATGGCAGAAAAAAAGGCTGTCCGTCAGGCAGCCTTTTTTGCTTTATGAAATGGTCTCTCGGTTCTCCAACAGAAATTTTCCATATTCGATTGGTGCTCTATAGGTTGTTTTCCAAATATCAAGCAATTTGGCATGACGAAAAGTAAGCCTTAAGTCCCTGGCATTGCATTCAATAAGCATTGGAAACCCATCATTTGTTATACCAATATCCAGACCAATATCAACAAGGTCTAATTTATTGCCCAATTCACTTGCAATCATCAGGGAGAGTTTTTCAATATCATGATAGACCTGTTCGTATTGGAGATGCGGCAGATTTCCGATAATTTTATCGAGTGAAAAACAAGTCCCTCCCTTAGCAACATTTGTGACAAAGCTCCCTGTTTTCGCAACTTTGCCTACCATTCCGGTAACCTGCCATTCTCCCCGCCTATTTTTTTGGACCGCAACCCTGATATCGAATGGCTTTTGGTCATACTCAGCCAGTGCTATTCTTTCCTGGATAAGAAATTTTCCATCTGTAATCAATTCAAGTTTTTCATACAGCTCTGTCAAAGACAACAATTCCTCCAAGAATAACTTCCCTGCAGGACGTTTAAGTTTCAGCTCTGCCTCGCTCCAGCGTGTCAGTTTCATATTTCTTTTTCCATATGTTCCTTGATTGGGCTTTATGATTAGCTCGTTATGGTGTACAAGGAGTTTCAACAGGTTTTCTTTCGTTAATTTTGCAGTTTCAGGTAAATGTGGCTTTATAAAACAATTTTTAACTAAAATTTTATAGATTTTCCATTTGCCGTACTGATTCCATTTATTAAAAATAACGATTCCCTCTTCCTGCAAGCTTTTAATTTTCTTTCTTGCAGCTTTCGATCCCTGATAGCCGCGATTATGAATGATAGCCGGTTTTGAGATCAATCTTTGTGTGTATTTTCCACTGTAATCTCTCATAAAAACGGTAATTTTAGACTGGCCAGGCTGCAAATCCCTGAATCGCATAAAACAGGGAATCAAATTATTCTCCCCGCATGCTTCCTCATAGAAAGAAAAAATGGGAGATAGCTTTCCTTTGGCCATTGCCAGGTAAAGCTTTGTGCTTATGACAATCCCAATAATCTTATTCTCCAACCTTCTTCACTCCCTTTATTCCCGCTTTAATCAAGATATTTTTAAACATTACATTTACCTTTAATACAGCCTAGTTTTCAAAAACAAACATATAAATTTAATACTAATGAATTTGAAAAGGAGACGGAATGCTGTATGTCCATGAAACTAAAGATAGCTATCATAACTCCGGGTTCTTTTCCTATTCCTTCACCGCGTTCAAGCTCAGTTGAAACCGTTGTTGACAGATTAACAGATACCCTCCAACACGAACTTAGCTTCACCATTTTTGGAAAAAAAACACAAGAACTACCTATTACTGAAAAGCGTGGCAAGATAACCTATTACCGTTTCCGAAAACGAAAAAGTTATCTGGATAAGGTGCTGTTGAAACTGGCGGACGTAAACCCTGACATCATTCAAATTGAAAACCGCCCCAAATTTGTTCCTAAGGTTCGGCAAAAATTTAAAAAGACGGCAATCTGGCTGTCGCTTCACTCGATAAGATATATTACTTTGCCTAGGATTAACAGGGATGAAGCAGGTAAATGTCTGGAGCAAGCCGATAAAATTATCGTTCCCAGCCATTTTCTTAAGGAATACATCATCACCATATTCGGCTGTAAATCAGAAAAAGTTGTAGTTAATCATTTAGGTGTTGATATTCGGCAATTTCAATCCAAATGGTCACAGCAGGTTAATCAAATAAATGAATCAATTAAATTTAAATATCAGCTTACTGACAAAAAAGTCCTACTATTTGTTGGCCGTCTAAAAAGAACCAAGGGCGTTCATAAACTTATAAAAGCCTTGCCTGCTATTATTGAAAAAAGGCCTGATACGGTACTGATTATTGCGGGGAGTTCCTCATATGGTTCAGACAAACCAACAAAATATGTTCAGAATTTGTATGCGTTAGCAAAAGGGCTGACGGATAATATCCTCTTTGTTCCATTTATCCCCCACACGCAAATTCATGAGTGGTTTGCCGCTGCCGATATTGTTCTGGTTCCATCCACCGGGAATGAGGCCTTTGGATTGGTCAATCTTGAGGCAATGGCCAGCGGTGTTCCGGTCATTGCTTCAAAAAACGGGGGAATCCCCGAGGTTATTCAGCATGGTAAAACCGGATATTTACTTAATTCCAAAAGAATGGAATATGAATTAAAAGAATACGTGCTTCATTTATTGAATCAGCCGCAGCTTTTAAAAGAATTAGGGGAAAATAGTGTTGAAACCGTAAGACAATTATTTAGTTGGGAAAAATGCGCGGAGCGGTATTTACAATTGTGTACAAGCGAAATAAATAATAAGGGGGTCTGACCCCCTTCACAGTTTATTAAAAATAAATTTTTTTACTATCAATCTTTCTTTCTACAGGCATAAAATCATCTATTTTAAACCCTTGTATTTGAACTGCATAGAAAAGCGGCTGGAATCGAATACGCAAAAAGGTATCGTAATCTAATGTTTTAAATCCTTTAAAGCTGGGAAAAATGTTAGCTTCCAAGAGCCACGGATAACCTTGCTCATCCAAGGCAACATCAATGCCAAATTCAGCGAAGTGCTCGTTACCGTGATCCATTAAGTCACAAAACTTATGGCACAAATTCAGTATACTCCGATGGACCTGCCGAAAAGAAAGACCTTTTTCCGTCTTCTTAATGGCCTCCTCCAGCGTCATGGCATTCCCGCCTCTGGCGATGTTCGTCAATTCTTCATTTTCACCAGCCACCCGGCATTCAATTCCAGTACACAGCCATCTGTTCCGATTATACTTTTGCATCACTACTCTGACATCAAATGAGCGATTATGCACCTTTAAAAGCGGGATATAGGTTTGATACAAATAACCATTTTGGATAACATTCATTTTTTTTAATATTCCTTCAAACTCCTGAAGGTCCTTGATATGGTGATGTACTTTTGGGGAGAAATTATAATCAGTTAAAATAAAGCCAGGACCTTTTTCTGCTGCTTCAAGAATTAAAATCCCCCTGCCCCGGGACAGGCTAACAGGTTTTAAGATGACTTTTTTCTTTTCTACAAGCAGCTCCATTAATTCTTTCGGGTCCTCTAATAAAAAGGTATCTGGTAAATATTTTTCAATGATCGGTTCGTTTCTTAGGAGGAAAAGATCCGATTTTTTAAAATGGTAAGAATTGAAAACCTGATTATCCGTCATTTCCACTAATTTTTGTAAATGAGTTTTGTTTTGATGGAAATTCCTTCTGTAAATGGCCGCGGGGATTGTTGTTGAAGCATACCTCCAGCAATTATCAATAGGATCATACATCATCCCGTAGGCCACTTTTCTATCCCAATCAATGGAACGAGTAGAAAAAGCGAACACGACCCCGCCGAACCGTTTATATGCACCGAGACGATTCGTGAATTTTTTCATGTAACTTAGGTTATATAGATGGTTTTTTTCTCCTAAAAGCAATCCAACGGTAGGTCCCAAAATGACTTTCTCCTGCACAACTTGGATTTGGAAAATAAGATCTGCAGGAATCCGTAATGTTTCTGCCAATGAATTAGAAATGAATAACTCATAAGGCTGATTGTAAGAATTTTTATCTAAAGCTCCTGAATCTTCCTCAAAAAGGGTTGACCTGCAATCCTCCTCCTTCACACCGTATTTCATAGCCTCCGGCAGTTTTTTTAACCAAGCTGCAATGGATGAAGGGAACTTCAATACCGGCTCTGAATCTTGAAAAACAGTAAGTTTTACCCATAAAGGTCTTAAGGTTCCTTCATAAAGGGGTAATTCCTCACTTCGATGATCGGTTTCTTCGCCTTCAGGCAAGCTGATTAGCTTTTCTCGTTTCATTTCCGGATCAACAGAGGGTTCTAATAGTTCACTAGAAAGTTCGATTGGCCAACTAACGAGCTCCTCGTATTTTATTGGGTCCCAAGAAGCGGCGTCCTTTACGACTTTTTCAATCGACACTGTTGAAAGGATTTTTATATCTCCCTTTTTGTTTAGAAAAAATCGAAGGCCTAATTCATATATCCCTGGATAATAAAATTGAATCAATTTTAAAATGCTGTTGCTCGCGTCGTGTATTTTCTCTTTTAATTGTTCCTGGTCCATTTGCATTTGCGGCAGCAGGTGCCAGGCTTCTTCATATGATTGTAATTGTCCGTTGAAATCTTTTGCGTAAAAAAAAGGGAAATGCCATGTGCCGTGGGTTTTTTTTTGACCAAGAATTGTAAAAATAATGGGGGAGTGGATTGGTTCATTCGAGACTGGGACTAAACTTTTGATATCTTGATTCGAGGAAATCAGTTCCAATAAATGTTTGTTTCTAAGCTTTGCTCTTTCATTGATTACTGTACAGTTCTCCTGTCTTGAGAGCTGAAAGATTGTCCGTTTATGACTCCTTTGATGATAATGATTGGGATTGTAGACAATGGAAGGGATGTCCTGATTACCTAAGTCAATTATTGCACTGTTTTGGACCATAAAAGCTTTACCCTTACGTTCTTTTACATGTATCTCTTCAATATTAAAAAATAGTACGCTAAGCTTTAGTTCTTCTCCTCTTTTACTTAAAAGATCAGCAACGGTTCCTTCTATTTGGATTGTTTTCTTGAGAAGAATACTATCCCATAACCTTTTCGAGAGTACAATACCGATGGAATTTTCATACATTTCCCAGTCACCTACAATTATTTTCAGGTCTTATAAATAATTTATATTCCTGCGACGCAAAAATAGTAATTACAGAGCAAACATCCTTACTTGCTTTCAGAGTTCCATTGCTGATAAAGATGGGGTTCAAGCGTTTTTACATGGTTTAAAAACGATGATTTTAAACCGATTTGTTTTAAATCCTTTAACAGTCGAGTTGGTACCTGTCTATTCACCCGAAAGGAATTAACATGATCAATAACTTTAAGTCTGCCGCATTGATCATAAATCGCATGCCTTAAAGCAAAATCAATCCTTGGAAACTGACAGCGAATTTGTTCCTGAATAATGTCAAGAATTTTTCTGCAAATTTGTTCTGTCATTTTACCAGTCTGTTCAAGCTCCTTCTGTAAGGAAGAACCATTTAAGTACTCCATTAAAATATATTTTTTTCCTATTTCATAAACGTTTGGAACAATCGATGACTTTTTGCCTATTTCTTGCAATACAAAAGCATCCCTTGAACAATATATTTTCTTTGAATAAATTTTTACACATTGCTCATCAGAGACTTTAAATACTGCGCCCTGCAGTCCTTTTCCAATCAATGGGTAGGAGGTTGGATTTTCCTTGATTATGACTGGTTTACCCGGTGACACAACAATCTGCTTAAAATCCTCCATCTAGTTTGCTCCTTTAGTTTATTACTTAAGAAAATGGCAGCAAGGCGTCAATAAAATCCTGTGTTGATTGATATCGCTTTTTTTTGTTCTTCTTTGTTGCTTTTCTAAGTACGTATTGAAGTTCTTTATTCTCTATCTGCAGGCAGGCCTGCTTTTTTCGGTATGGTACAGCGCCGGTTAACAGATATAGACAGACACTTGCAGCACTATATAAATCTGATGAAAAATCTAGCTCTGCTGTGAAGCCGCTGCTTTCTTTTTTTAGTTCCGGATCCCGGTACCATTTAGTCGCCCCTTTATGTCGGCCGGTATATCTACCTTGTTCATTCACCAACACAGCTGACCCAAAGTCAATAATTTTAACCGTTTCCGGATTTTCCTCTGAAATGATTACATTATGGGGAGTAATATCGCAGTGCAGTATGCCATGCTGATGAACTGCCTTTAAGCCCTGCAATATTTTGAGCGTTATTTGGATGGCTGATTTTTGCTGACGCGGTTTGCCTCTTTTAAAATGCCCCAGTTTTTCTCCAGGATAATGGTCGAAAATGATGTATCCATTTGAACCTTCGATAAAAGAATCCGTCATCTGAATCAGTTGTTTATGGGCTGGCAAGCGTTTAAGTATGTTAACCTCATCTTCGGCATCTGCAGCATTTTTTACCTTTTTGACAATAACATTTTTTCCAATGTTATCAACTGCTTCATAAACCTGACTGGTTGCGCCGCTTTCGATAAGGCGGTGAAATGTATATGTTCGCATGGGCTACTGCCTCCAAGTCAATTCCTAATAACTATCCTATTAAATTCGTAAATAGTGGTGAATAAAAAAAGGCTGCCTCAACATGAGACAACCAGAGTCATTAGGAAATATGTGCTTCCACCTGAGGGAAAAGCCTGCCAAGGCCGCGAAGCTCCAATTCCATTAATTTATTTTCCGCCTTTTCTTTCTCGATTTTAAGGCTGGCACTTTCCAGACTGCAATTTACCGGAACATCACATTTGATTTCCGCCAGTTTTCTGGACAGGTGAAGCATGTCCAAATCCTGCTCAATTTTGTTTTTTTGGGATTTTGAAAGTTTGTCCAAATTGGAGATAATTCCTTCAACATGTTCAAACTCTTGTAATAGCTTCAGAGCTGTTTTTTCACCGATTCCTTTAACACCAGGGTAATTGTCGCTAGTATCACCCATTAATGCCTTTAGGTCGACCATTTGTCTAGGCGTAATACCTTTCTCTTCCTTAAAGGTCTGCGGTGTATGGACCAAGTAATTCCCATATCCTTTTTTCATTAAAATGACCGAAATTCTGTCATCAAGCAACTGAAGAATGTCCTGATCGCCGGTCAAGATGGACACATGGGCTTCTTCCTTCGCATGATTAGCAATAGTACCAATACAATCATCCGCCTCAAATCCTGCCAAACCAATATTGGGGATATCGAAAGACTCGACCACTTCTTTAACAAGGTCAAACTGCGGAATTAATTCAACCGGTGCTTCACCGCGATTTCCTTTATAGTCAGGAAAAAGTTCGGTTCGGAAGGTTTTGCTGCCCATATCCCAGCACACGGCAAGATGGGTTGGCTTAAAGGTCGAAACGGCTGTGAACATATGCTTCACAAAACCATGAATCCCATTTGTCGGGATCCCTTTTGAATTTATCATAAACTGCCCTGTTACGGCCGTTGCGTAAAAAGCGCGGAACAACAGGGCCATACCATCGACAAGCATAAGCGAAGGCTTTTGATTCGTCATAAAATTGAACCTCCTATGGATGTTTTTTTACAACACGATTTCCATTATAACATAGGTATGGTTCAAATTTTAATCGACTTTATTTTCCTGATAGGAAATCCAGTCGCTGAAACTGCCGGCATAGAGCTTGACCTTTTGAAATCCTGCTTCCTTTAAGGCCAAGAAGTTCGGGGTTGCTGTTATTCCAGAACCACAATAAACAATAATTTCCTGTTCAGGATTCACATCAGAAAACCGCTGTTTTTGTTCCTCGGCGGATTTGTATTCGCCTCCTGCAAATCCTTCCGTATATGGCTTATTTATAGCCCCCGGAATATGCCCTGCCTTCTTATCAATTGGCTCGACAATACCTAAATAGCGTTTTTCTTCACGGGAATCAATCAACACTACGTTTTCCTTTTTTCCTGCTATAACCTCTTTCACTTCGTCGATGGATGCCAATAATTCTGGTTTTATCTGGTACTGTAATTGCGCTTTAGTGAATGTTGGAATACTTGCTGAAATTGGCAGTCCAGCCTCTGCCCACTGCCTGAATCCTCCATTTAGAACATATGCTTTTTCGTGTCCAAGGTACTTCATGAGCCACCAAAAACGTCCGGCGAATGCGCCTTCTCCCTGATCATAGGCCACGACTGTTGTCGTCTCATCAATCCCTGCCTCCTCAAGCTTGCTTACCAATTCCTGCAAGTCAGGCAATGGGTGGCGTCCGCCATGAGTTTGAACAGGGCTTGATAAATCCTTTTCCAAATCGAAAAAAACAGCACCCGGCAAATGTCCTTCTAAATATTCCTGTTTTCCCTTCTGCGGGTCAGCCAAGGAAAATCGGCAATCCACAATTCTGACTGTGTCAATGTTTAAATTTTGTTCCAGCCATTCCTTCGTAACAATATTTTTCATTGGGATTCTCCCCCGTTTCTCCTAATTTTCAAGCCGCTTAAGTATATCTGTTAAAATTTCGGTTGAAACTCCTCCTTCTAATGCTGCCAATAAACTTAAATAAAAATCATCGGTCTGATCCTTCATTTGCGCTAAAAGGAGCTTGAATTCATTGTTTAGATTCCTTGCATAATGGTCTTTTAAGCGACTGCCTTGATTTTGCAAATATTCATCCGCTGGCCCATTTAATACCTGATTAAGTTCATCGCTCATCCATTTCTTTTCATTTTTCTCAAAGAAGGACCTTGGATTTTTAAAATAAGATTTTGCTTTTGCAAAAGCTTGCTGTTCCATGGTTTCAAACGCTATTGGAAAGTCTATTTCTTCTGCCGTACCTTTTTCATATGGTGAAAAGGACAGGTCTTGATTGACGTCAAGAAGTGTCCGAATTTGTGCCGCCTGATAATCCCGAAGCAGTTTTTCCATAAACCGCTCAATTCGAACCGTTGTAGCTCTCATTTCCTGAGCAAAATCAAAACCTAAGCTTTCCAAAAATTCATCAAGTGCCATTTGCAGTGCCTTCTTCAAGTTGCGGCCATCGTCCCTTAAGGTTGAAGGATTGAAGGCCTCTTTAAAGAAATCGCCAAACCGTAAGAAAACCCGTTGCTTAATATAATAAATTAATTCCTCAGCTTCTTGGAACAGGCGGTTTTCCATTGATTCGACCGTTTGTTTTGCAAACAGCTCTTGAATCATATTCTTCTGTCCTTCAATATCACGGCGTTTTTGCTCTTTAACTGTCTTGTCCTCCAGCGAGCTCTTGATGAGCCGCTCTACCAATTCATGGACACGGTTCAATTCATTCTGAGCCGCTGAAATCGCCATTTCGGTTAAATCGTTTGAAATAAAGTGATAAAAACTATTTTCAAACTGACTCATCCCTGACCTGGAAACCGCTGCTGAATCTATTTTTTCCTTTAAGGCCTCAAGGCTTGATAAAGGATATAGATGTGGATTCCGGATTCCATACTTCACCAGCTGCTCTGAAACATAGTCCGCAACCGCTTCCTTCTCCTCTTCATCTTCGGCAAGGTCAATCGCATTTATAATAAAGAACATTTTGTCCATTTGGAACGATTCCTTTACCCGCCCCAATTGGATTAAAAATTCCCGGTCAGCTTTTGAAAATGCATGGTTATAATACGTGACAAATAATATGGCATCTGAATTTTTGATATAGTCAAAGGCTACTCCTGTATGACGGGCATTGATGGAGTCCGCCCCCGGCGTATCAACGAGCGTAATACCTTTTCTCGTCAGTTCGCAGTCATAATAGAGTTCAATCCATTCCACGTAACAGGATTTTTCTTCTTTGGCGACAAAATCGTGAAATTCGTCTAAACTTGTAACCTTAACCGTTCCGAGCAGTTCAACAAAAGAGGCATAACCTTTAAGAAACGCCTGTAAGAAGGCATAATGAGTCTTCTCAACAATCCCTTCCTGGCTTTGCTCGTAGATGATTCCTTCAATGATTTTAGCGGCAGCTTTAAAATCGGCTGCATGTAATTCAAAGACCTTAAGCGAGCGGTTGACGTCATCGAGCATTGCGTCTCGTTCTTTAAACTTTACAAGGACAGTCCCATGCGTATATTCAGCCGTGACTGGTTTTATTTTATTAATTGCTGCTGTAGTGGGGTTTGGTGAAACAGGTAAAACTTTTTCCCCCATCAGCGCGTTGGCAAAGGACGATTTCCCTGCACTAAACGCACCGAATAAGGCTACGGTAAAACCCTGAGTTTCAAGCCGGCCTGCTTTTTCCGCCAATTCACCTGCCAGCTTTTGAAAGCCCGGCAAACCGTTAATTAGCTTGGAAGCGTTGAGAAGCTTGTCAATGGTGCGTTGCAGACGGTCCTCTGCTTCGTTGTTCCCTTGATCCTTAGAGCCTTTATTTGTTGTTTCAGCATGACTGATTGGTGCAGGTACTTGCTTGCTTTCCCTCTTCATGTCAGCCTTATGGGAATCCGGTTCCACTTCAGATTTAATTAGTTCAAATTCCTCTTCCTGCAGGTCGAAAAGTTGGTAATGGACATCCTCAAGTCCTTGCGGATTGTTCAATAGGTCCATAAGGTTGTTTTCTTTTGCAACAATAGCCTCTTCGTATTTATCAAGCTCTGTTAAAGCTTTTACATAGCGTTCCTGTTTATTGAATTCCTCGGCAAATTGTTCGTTTAATTTTGACTCCTGATCCTTTAGTGCATTTAGATATTTTTCTTTGAACTCGGCAAGTCGGTTTCGGGCGATCCGTTTTATTTCATTCGCCACATCTTCTGTGTAGTGAAGCAGGTATTCACCGGATAGGCGGGCACCAGGCTTTACCGTGTTAATCAAGACATCTTTAGGAACGGTAACGGCATAGCCCTGAGCGAGCCTGAGCAGATCTCCTTGGTCCAGTTCTGTTTCCTTTAATGTACGGAGCAGGAATTCACGTAAATGCCATTCAAGCTGGGATTTTGTTTTTTCAAGAATATCCTGATAAAAAATCTCCAGTCGCGCATTTTTTTCCTCTTGCGTTTTTTGCTTTGAAAAAAGAAAGCCTACTTTAAAATTAGGTTGGCATGCTTCTAGATACTTCTCTGCCATTTCCCTTGTCTGGAATGGCATAATATAAGCATTCTTTAAAATTTGCGCTATTTCTTCATCAAATGACTTTTCCTTAACGTCCGTTCCTCCGGCAAGCCTAGTCAAGCTGTCTTTAATCTGGTGGA
The DNA here is from genome assembly GCF_058323225.1 of Neobacillus sp. PVCKKU3. Classification (NCBI taxonomy): domain Bacteria; kingdom Bacillati; phylum Bacillota; class Bacilli; order Caryophanales; family Bacillaceae; genus Neobacillus; species Neobacillus sp. PVCKKU3. The sequence continues at coordinate 6,410 of NZ_JBLVQN010000065.1, read as the reverse complement.
AGGAATTCAACAGACCCTCTTTTTCCTCCTCAGTTAATTCATTTAATAGCTCATGATATGGAAGAAGCTTTTCTTCATCCTGCTTTGCAGCCTGGTTGATATGGTCCTGGACGATTTTTTTCAACGAATGGAAAACGGACGGAATAAGCAATTCATCTTTTGCTGCCAATTTATCCGCAATAAATTTCTGTAATGCCTGAAATTCATTGCGGGGGTTCTTTTCATCCTTTAGTGAAGTATAAAAAATCCGTGCTGGTCTAACTCCCCATGAGGCGAAGGCATCAACAACACTTTTTTGAAAATCGGTAAAACTTAATTCTTCATCCTTGTGCTTATCAATTTGATTAATAACTAAATAAACCTCTTTACCTGCTTCCGCCAATTCCTTTGTGAAGAGGAAATTCAACTCTGCCTGGACATGGTTGTAGTCCATCACATAAAAGATTAAATCAGCTAGATGGATGGCAGACTCAGTGGCAATGCGGTGGGCATCATCTGCTGAATCAATTCCCGGTGTGTCCATTATTACGGTATTAGCAGGCAGGTTTGAGTCGCTATGGCTGATCTCGATTTCCTCGATTTTATCGCCATCCTTAGCATACCTTTTGACCATTTCATAATCATAAGGCGCTAAATAAAGCCGTGGTTTCTCGTTTTTAAAAAAGACCTTGGCATAATCCTCTCCGGACTTTACCTTTACAAGGTTTGCACTTGTCGGAATTGGACTTGAGGGAAGCAGTTTTTCCCCTACGACCCGGTTGATCATGGTTGATTTGCCTGCGGAAAAATGGCCGCAAAACGCTATCGCGAATTCGCGGTTTTCTAATTTTCGAGCAAGCTGCTTAATTTTTTGCGCATTTTGAACATCGTTTTGCTCCATTAAATATTCATATATGGCGATTATTTTTTGTTTTAATGTTTGTATCGTTTCATTTTGATCGGCTATTTTGATCATTTAAACTAATTCCCCTTAAACAACATGATAATATGTTTATTTTATACGATAATTCGAACTTTTCCTATCTTGACATACTAAAAAAAAAAGCCAAGGAATATTCCCTGGCTTCATTTAATGCTAAATATATTTATTGGGTGACATTTTTTAATACGTGCTTCATGACAAATGCGTAGATTAAAATGGTTCCGCCGACGAAAGCATAGGTCATATGTAACACCTTCCCTTAATCAGACTCTTAGTTGAGAATGACTTTCATTGTTAATTAAATTCTAACACAGGTGATAATCATTTTCAATACTTTGCAGATTACTGTCACAGTTATTTAACAAACTTTGGCAAGAAACGGCGGCAGTCATGAAAAACTCCGTTGTATTCGCTGTAGCATTCAAGCGCCCTTTCTTCCTCGGGAATCCGGATGGCAAGCACCATGATATTCAATACTGTAAATAAACAGGCAGTATAATACGCCTGAAACAGTAAAGGAATGACAAGGATTTCCACACAAACAACGAAATAATTCGGATGTTTTATAAAACGGTACGGACCTTTACGTATAACGTCTGCATTTGGAAGCACGAGTATTTTCGTGTTCCAATACCTGCCTAGTGAGGCAAGTGCCCATATCCTCAAGGCCTGGGCGAAGATAAAAACAATAAAAATAACCAGCCATTGAGGTGATAACCCGTGATTAAAGATGAACTTTTCCATACTAAAGCTAAGCAAAAATAGTACATGCACAAGGACAATCCAGCGGTAGTGGGCAATGCCAAATTCAAGTGCTCCCTTACTCTTCATCCATTTTTCATTTCTTTTTGCGAATAAAATCTCTGCTGCACGCTGAAAAATGATGAAACCCATAAAGCTAATAAATGGCAGCAAGTCCCTCAATCAAACCACCTCAATAGAAGCATTTCCGAACTGAAACCCGGTCCAAGAGCGGCACAAAGCCCATTTGACCCACGTGGAATATCCATTTCCATATATTGTTTCAACACATAAAGAATGGTAGCAGAAGACATATTTCCAAAGTTTTTTAACACTTCAAGCGAAACGTCTGTCATCGACGCAGGTATGCCAAGCGATTCAACATAGGCATCCAACACCTTTTTACCGCCCGGGTGGGCAATGAAATAGTCTACTTTATCTATTTGAAGCCGGTGCTCATGTAAAAATTCTTCTGCCACTGGCTTTAGCCAGTTATGTACGATGTTTGGTATATCACGAGAAAACCGGACAAACAATCCTTCATTTTTTATATCCCAGCCCATCACATCCAAAGAATCGGGGAGCAGTGCGGATTGAACCGCTAATATGGACGGGTATGTAGTTTTTAAGCGAAAATCCCCGATATCGCAGGAATCACCACATATTAACGCACAGGCAACCCCATCTGCAAAAAGAGAGGTCCCGATTAAATTGCTCTTCGATAGATCATTTCGCTGAAAGGTAATACTGCAAAGTTCAACAGAAAGAACAAGGACTTTAGCTTTTGGAAAGGCCATGCAATATTCAAAGGCACGTGCAAGACCTGCAGCACCGCCTGCACAGCCCAATCCCCAGATTGGGATTCGTTTCGTGTGGAGATGAAAAGGCAGCAGGTTCATTATTCGTGCTTCTATACTTGGAGTTGCAATCCCTGTGGTGGAAATATAAAAAATGGCATCAATGTCTTCGTAAGGAATTCTTTTCTTAAGAAACTGATTGTTATCCAGACATTTTACAACTGCCTCCCTCCCAAGGGTAACGGCCGATTCGATGTAGACATTGTTCTTTTCCTCAAAGGAATGATTCTCCTGAAACCATCCTACGGGATTAACAAAATATCTTTTCTCAATAAGTCCATTTTCAAAAGCCTTTAATAACCGCCCAATTTCTTTAAATGAACCAGAAAACAATTCCCTTGCAAACTCTGTCGCCTGCGTCTGTTTAATTTCATATGGAGGAATAACTTCTGCAATGGAAAGAATTGTAGGCATACATCAATCTCCTTAACCAAAGGTAAGGGTATTTTTTGCCAATTTAAAGTAAATTATTCCAGACACAAAAAAAACTTCCCCATTCGGAGAAGTAAACGTTTTGAAGGTTGTTGTTGTTGTGCATGTTTATTATATCTTGTAATAGTTATTCCTTCATTATATAAACTTTTCCAATTCTCTAACTTATCCTGAATATTATTTTTCCGGTTGCTTTTGAACCTCAATTTTTATTTTATTTCCCGCTAATGTCCCGCAAACCTTACAAATTTCAATCTTATTATACAAAAGACGGCAATGTTCGCAATAATATTTCTCCAAACCAACCACTTCCAAAGAAAAAGATTTTTATTATTATCATATTTTTCTTACAGAGAATTGTGACAAAAAACGAACAGCCGATCATCCATTGCGTAATCAAATTATCAATTATCTAAATCACAGGCTCGGTGTGATGTTTCACACTTTAGTCACAATTACAGGTGGGTAATTGTGACTTTAATCACTGTTATACCAACTTATTAACATTACCATAGTAGATAACTAAGGAATGAACAATTTGTGAATTCTTGAATTTGATATTTTACTTTCAAAATTGTTTTGTATTATGAAAGAGAAATCATTAATTTACTTTTCATTTTCTGAAGGGAGTGTAGGGGGATGGCAAAGGCGGAACTAAAGACAAAGCACCAAACAGAGATTGAAGACAGTTCTTCTTTAAAGGGGACACTGGCGTCTGTATTCATTCTGGGGCTATTTATCATTGTTTCATGGGTTTCAGTTTACTATCTGTTCGTAGACCGTTTTTAGGAAATAAAGGGGGGAATTACATATGCATATGCATAAATTTGAAAAAATCTGGCTGACGTTTGGAATCGGCTGTCTTGTTGTCTTTTTAACAGTAGTCGGTGTCAGCGCTTTTTACATGGGCAACAAACCAGCAAGCTGTTTAACTACAATAAATCCGGAAAAGGTTGATACCACAAAACCTTTCGATAAGCCGGGACTTCATAAGGTTGAAGGCAAAGAGTGGGATTATGAACTAGTATTTGTCGCATCTGCTTTCTCTTATAACCCAGCAAAGGTTGAGGTTCCGCTTGGAGCAAAGGTGAAAGTAATCGCTACCACCAAGGACGTTGTCCATGGCTTTGAAATGGCCGGAACCAATATTAATATGATGCTTGAACCGGGCTATGTCAGCGAGTATACAACAACCTTTGACAAAGCCGGCGAATTTCTAGTTGTTTGTAACGAATACTGTGGAACAGGGCACCATTTAATGTTCTCGAAGATTGAGGTGGTTAAATAATGGTTAACGCAGCAGCGAAAGTAAAGGTTGATCCACGTGACGCGAAGCTATCCATGGCGCATTTCTTTGTGGCTTTCGGAGCACTCGCTCTCGGCGGTCTGATGGGATTACTACAAACCCTTGTCCGTTCCGGAAAATTTGAACTGCCTTGGGGAATTGGCTACTATCAAATTTTAACAGCTCATGGTGTTTTAATGGGGCTCGTTTTAACAACATTCTTTATCATGGGATTTCAATATGCGGCTGTATCTAGAACTGCGGGAACACATTCTCCAGCGGCCAGACGCACCGGCTGGATTGGTTTCTGGTTAATGACTGCCGGTACCCTTATGTCAGGAACGATGATTCTATTAAATGAAGCATCTGTACTTTATACATTCTATGCACCACTTAAAGCACACTGGGTCTTTTATTTAGGATTAACCTTTGTGGTTGTCGGCAGCTGGGTTGATGGCGCCGCACAAATTATGACCTATGCAAAATGGCGGAAAAACAACCCTGGCAAACCAAGCCCGTTGTTAAGCTTTATGGCTGTTATCAACACGGTGATGTGGATTGTGGCTACATTAGGGGTTGCTGCAACTGTTCTATTCCAATTGCTGCCTTGGTCTTTAGGTTTAGTAGATACTGTTGATGTTCTTATCAGCCGTACGTTATTCTGGTATTTCGGTCACCCGCTAGTGTATTTCTGGCTGTTGCCTGCATATATGTGCTGGTATGCAGTTATTCCAAAAATCATCGGCGGAAAGATTTTCTCAGATTCATTAGCCCGTTTATCTTTTATCTTATTCTTGCTTTTCTCGATTCCGGTTGGTTTCCACCACCAGTTGACAGAACCGGGCATTGATCCGGCTTGGAAATTTATTCAGGTTATCTTAACATTCATGGTTATTATTCCGTCCTTAATGACAGCCTTCTCTCTGTTCGCAACGTTTGAGAGATATGGCCGTTCTAAAGGAGCTACTGGTTTATTTGGCTGGTTTAAAGTGCTTCCTTGGAATGATGCACGTTTCACAGTCCCATTCATTGGTATGGCTTCATTCATTCCTGCTGGTGCCGGCGGTATCATCAATGCTTCCAACCAAATGGACCAGGTTGTCCATAATACCATCTGGGTAACAGGACACTTCCATTTGACAGCAGCAACTTCTGTTGTACTGACATTCTTTGGAATTTCATATTGGCTTGTGCCGCACTTAACTGGCCGCAAGCTGACTAAAGCGATGAACAAATTAGGTATTATCCAAGCATGGGTATGGTTCATCGGAATGGCATTCATGTCCGGTGCAATGCACTTCCAAGGACTGCTTGGTGCACCAAGACGTTCAGCATTCTCCACTTACGGTGACTCCAAGCAGGCGCTTGAGTGGATTCCTTACCAAATTGCTCAGGCAGTTGGCGGAACGATTTTATTCCTTGGCATCATATTAGTTTTAGTTATTTTCATTAATCTTGCCTTCTTTGCACCAAAAGGCGAAGAAGAATTCCCTGTCGGCGAAGCAGAAAATCTGCAGGAAAAAGCACCAATGGTATTTGAAAACTGGAAATTATGGCTTGGTATCACTGCTGCCTTAATCCTGTTCGCTTACACAATACCATTCATTGATATCATTCAAAATGCACCGCCTGGATCCAAAGGATTTAAGACGTGGTAATGGTAAAAGGCTTCAATCTCAACGATTGAAGCCTTTGCAGATTGTCGAGAAAAGGTATTTTTCTCGGCAATTTTTTTATTTTGTCCAAACCTAAATTTACCAAACTTTTATTGTTAATCTCTGCTAACTGGCCTGTTGGTTTCCGCTCCGGCCACTCGCTTTCCGCGGGGAGCTCCTGGAGCCTCCTCGGCGCTTTGGCGCCTGTGGGGTCTCCAGTGACCTCTATATCCCGCTGGAGTCGAGTGACCTCCGCTCCAATTAACAGGGAGGCAAATTAACCTAATTATTGCAACACACACTTTCCATCATTGATAAGTGTGTTGCAATATTTTTCATATTTGGCAGCCTGCAGTAAGAAAAGTCTGTTCTCTTACATTATTCAATCCTCACAATCGGCAACAGCGAAGCCCATGCTGCTCTTTTGAATCTGCGAAGCTTCGCACAATTTCCCTTTCCAAATTTATAAGCATTTTTCCAGATTTAGATAAGCGATTTAGGAGTTGAATAACTTAATG
>NZ_JBLVQN010000064.1:0-24553 GCF_058323225.1 Neobacillus sp. PVCKKU3 | reverse complement strand
GCCTGGATAAGGAAGTCGTGTATGTCTCATAATTTAGCCATTTGGTGTTAGAAATGATTAGTTATGTTTTTCGACTAATCATTTCTAATACCGGACCAAACGAAGTGCGGTAGTGGTTTTGTTTTAAAAAGTCTCAAATTTTAGTGTCCACTTTCTTGACAGAAAACCAAACCAGAACAACCTTCGGACAAAACTGATTGAAAAAGAGGAGGAAGTGTCCGAACCAGAACAACCTTCGGACAAAACTGATTGAAAAAGAGGAGGAAGTGTCCGAACTTGAGCAACCTTCGGACAAAACTGGTTGAAAAAGAGGAGAAAGTGTCCGAACTTGAGCAACCTTCGGACAAAACTGGTTGAAAAAGAGGAGAAAGTGTCCGAACTTGAGCAACCTTCGGACAAAACTGGTTGAAAAAGAGGAGAAAGTGTCCCAACTTGAGCAACCTTCGGACAAAACTGGTTGAAAAAGAGGAGAAAGTGTCCGAACTTGAGCAACCTTCGGACAATACTGATTGAAAAAGAGGAAGAAGTGTCCGAACCTGAGCAACCTCGGACAAAACTGATTGAAAATGGGAGGAAGTGTCCGAATCCCGAATCCCGGTTAACCGCAATGCTTGAATCAAACGAATTATAGTCCGAAGTATAACTTAGAAAAAAACCGAAAAAGGGCCGGCATCTGCGGACCCTTTTTTGATTCAATTATATGTTGGAAAATGAGCATCATGAATGTGCCCTGGCTCTTGTCTTTCATTTAACTCTGCCAGTGCTGCCAGTAATACTTTCATTTGTGTTACTTTATCATGAGGCTTTCCCAATGAATGTCCGAATTCGAATCCAACTGGATGGATCGCACGAGGCGGTCTCATCAAACTGGATTGTTCAACGTCCAACGTAATTAATGTTGTCGGGATTCCCTGTGATTCAATGCCGCGCTGCACTGTAACTACAGTGCGATGACAGAGCGGTCAGCCGGCAGTTAAGAGTACTGCATCCGCTTTGGAACGGACGACTTCTTTTACCAGCGCGGGAATGGTTTCATTATTAATTTTATTCAATCTCATGGAATAGCCCATCATGGTTAGATGTTTTTCTGCTACTCCGCCGATGTCTCCATCCTCAACCATTTCCCGGAGGCGGTCGATAGGGAAAACGCAGTTTATATCCTCGTTAGGAGCATCTGTATTATAATGCTCCTTTGGGGCCGCATGGGTGACCATTAAATCCTTGGAATCAACATCACCTGGAATAATGCGGAAGGTCGCATCTCCTTCTGAGGGATTCGTGTTAAAAGGTTCCTGCTCCTTCAAATGGACGCCAGAAGTTGAAACAATCATAATGGTCATTTCATGAAGCGGTTTACTGCTAGGTGTATATGGGATGGCTTTTCTTGAGAGTTCCATACCCATCCTCCTTATTTTACTCTCTTAAAATCATTTAAAGTTTTCTTAGTACATCAAACAGCTCTTCATTATCAGGCTGTCGATCAAGTGGATGGACATCAATCCACTGTACAATACCTTCTTTATCAATGATAAACAGGGCACGCTCGGAAGCCCCATATGCAGCCTCGCCTTTGTTTTTGCGAAGGACTCCATATTTTTCCGAAACTTCTCCATGCGGATAAAAATCGGAACAAAGCGGGTAGGAAATGCCGCCAATTGATTTTTGCCATGCATCATGACTGTGGACACTATCGACTGAAATACCCAAGACCTGGGTATCGAACTCTTCAAAACGAGGTAAATCATCCTCGTAAGAAGGCATTTGCGCGCCTCAAACTGGGGTCCAATCTAGTGGGTAAAAACAAAGAAATACATTTTTTGTTCCGCGGAATTCGCTCAGAGTAACCCTGCGGCCGCCATGTGCTTCCAAGGTGAAATCAGGTGCCTGATCACCAACTTTTAAGGTGCTTGTTTCCGTAGCTCCTTGTGGCATGTAATTCTCTCCTTTCCTGTGATTTTTTCACGAACACCTTTCATTATTCCCATGTCCTATCTACCTTATCCCAAAATTAGTTAATGGCAGAGAAATAGGCATTTTTTGAAAAAATGACTAGATGAATTAAATAAACTGGGCACGACATTCATTGATAAATGTCGTGCCCAGATTGCTTAGAAAAAGTTATGCTTTAATCGTTACGATCTCTTCGCCGAGCATTTGTGATTGTTTTACCTTTCTAAATTTAACAAAGGAAATAATTCTCCATGGAACAACATAGCCAACAGCAACTGTAAAGAAAAGCATACTTAAACTAATTGGATCGATGCCGGAAATAAATTGTCTTAAAGCGATTCGAATTACAAGAACGGCAATCAGTGCAATAAAAAAGGCTTTATTTTTTTGTGCATAAATCTTTCCGTCCTGACGAATTTCATAGTTGGTTGTAAAAATAAGCGGAACTGCGAGCAATACTCCGATTAAAGCTGCAACGCCAACTTCCCAAACTTTTAAGTGCAATTGAAATTGTAAAAGTGCGGAAAACCCCGGAAGTAAAAAGACCATCGGGAGCAATATTTTGATCCCCGATCCTTGAACCGGACGAACCATCGCCCTCGTACGTCTCCAAAATACCAATCCAAAAATCACAAAGAATATTCCATACATTGCTAATCCGTTCATTTTTCATTCTCCTTTTCTGGTGAGCCTATTTTCAATTTCATTTTATTTTTCTTATTTACAACTTGATTATAAGACCACCGGAAATTCGAATATAGTCACCTTCGTCAACAGTGATATATGACTTTAGTCATTATTTTTAAAAGGAAGGCAGCGGAGAGTTTCCCAAATTATTCTCCTTGTAGTAAAGACCTTAAAATATGAAACAATATTCTAAATATTTTAAACGTTATTCAAGCAAACATTTTTATATAATTACCCTTAGATTCATTAAAAGAGGAGGAGTGCTAGTATTTGACAATGATGTTTACGTGCAAACGTGCCAACTGGAAGCTATTCAATTAACAAAGGAGGGAAAGGACAGTTCTTAATGCATAAAATAATAGGAGGCAACCATGCAATGATAAAAATCTTTCGCCTGATACTTTGTGTGCTAATGATTGCAGTATATATCCCAAGTAAAGGATTAGTGAAGGCTGAAGCCTCCACCACAGCAAATTCTTTGGCGCCAACTGGTTTAACTGCTGCAGGCAGTAACGGAAAAGTCGATCTCACATGGAGTTCTGTGGAAGGTGCGTTTTCATATAATCTAAAACGCAGTCTTGCTCAAGGGGGCCCATATACGCAAATTGAGAATGTAATCTCAACAAATTTTACAGACAATAATGTTACAAACGGAAACACCTACTATTATGTTGTAAACGTTGTCACCTCGACGGGTGAAAGTGAGAATTCAGTTGAAGCAGCAGGAACACCAGGAGAATATTTAGTCAATGACAATTTTGAAGACAGTCAGCTGGGAACTTTCCCGGACGGATACAATCCGCCTGTTGGTTCAAATACAGCCACCACTTTCTCAAGCGATAATAATGCGACAGTCATAAACAATACTAATCTGACAAATAGTTTCGGCAACACTTCCAGCACTATTGCCGGAAATGACAGCAATGTGTTATGGGTTAATGATGCTAATAAGTATCGTGCCGGTTTCAATAAAAGGTTTACGCCAGTAACGGCTGAAAGCAAAAAGGGAGTGACTGCGTCTGCTGACTTTATGCAGCCAAAAGTAATGGGAGATTCCTATGTTTTGGAATTATTGGATAGCAATAATAAGACGGCTCTTTCCTTTAAAGTAGGCGGTTCCCCTAAATCGATTAGTCCCAATACTTGGTACAATGTTAAATATGTTGCCGATGTCAAAGCCAATACTGCCGACTTATTCATCAATGGTGAATACTACGGTAATTTCAGTTTCGCTTCACCAGTTGCAGATATCGCTTCGATCAACGTCAGAACGCCTGGATCTTCAACAGGAAGTTCATATCAAGACAACGTAGCCGTTGCCATCCAAGAGGTGACCACACCCCAAAATGTTTCGGCGGTTGGTTCCAATCATAAAGCGGAACTTACTTGGAATAAGGCTAGCGGAGTAGATTCCTATAATGTGTATAGAAGCGATCAACCAAATGGAGTCTATGAAAAAATCGCTTCAGCAGTAAAAACCAATACGTATATCGATTTTAATGAAAAAAACCTGATCAATGATAAGGATTATTTTTACAAAGTAACAGCGGTAAATGAAAATGGGGAAAGTGCTTTCTCCAATATTGCCAAAGCATATATCAATAATGTTCCTCCTCCATCAGCGGAAATCACCAATTTCAAAGCGGTTGCCCGGGATAGCCAAGTTAGCTTATCTTGGGATCCGGTGCCCGAGGCCACTTACTACACCTTAGAAAGAAGCACCACTCCAAATGGCCCTTTTGTACAATTGTTAAATAATAATTCCGAAAAAATTACTGATACTTCTTATCTTGATACACATTTGTTGAACAACACTGCGTATTATTATAAGTTAACTGCCTGGAATCCTGGAGGGGCAGGATCAGAGAAACTGCTTGAAAAAGTGTCTTCTTTTTCGCCTTTAAATGCGCCTGTCTTATTTAGCCCCAAATCCGGCAGCAGTCAAGTTGATTTACACTGGACTTCTGTCATTGGTGCAGATGCATATACGGTTAGTCGCAGTGCTGTTAGTGGCGGACCATACGAAACAATTGCCACTGTTAGTGGAACCAGTTATTCTGATGAGTCCGCTAAGAACGGAGAAACCTATTATTATGTGGTCAGTGCTTCCAATCAGAAAGTGGCGAGCATGATTTCCAATCAAGTCAAAGCAAGACCATATGAAGAAGTACCAGGTGCACCGAAGTTGCCGAAAGAATTCACAGCCACTGCCCATGATGGCAAGGTAAGTTTGTCTTGGGAAATAGAGTCAAATGCAGCATCTTATAATGTAAAACGGTCTGTTACCAGCGGGGGCCCATATACCATTATTAAAAATACCTCCGAATCATCATATGAGGACGCCGAGGTAACGAATGGAACGACCTACTATTATGTCATTACTGCTGTCAATGAAAACGGCGAAAGCCAAAGTACGGATGAAGTGGCTGTACTTCCTGCCAAAGTGCTGACTGTCGATAAGGATGCTACAGCGGACGGAACAACTGTATTCAATACGATTCAAAGTGCGGTGGATACGATTCCAAGGGACAATCATAAACGAATTATTGTTTATATTACTCCAGGGACTTATCGGGAAAAGCTAGAGATTAATAGCCCTTACGTAAGTCTTGTAGGTGCAGGAACGGATAAAACTGTTATTACCTACGGCGACTATGCAGGCACTCCTTCAACGCAAGGAAAGCCAGGGTACACCGGGAACACCTTCCTGAGCCAGACAGTCAAGGTTGAAGCCGATCATTTCAATGCCTCTAACCTGACCATCGAGAACAGTGCCGGTCCGCGTACAGATGTCGCCCAAGCTGTTGCCCTTAATATCAAAGGGGATCAAGCATCATTCGAATCTATTAAACTTAAGGGCTATCAAGATACGTTATATAACGGCAATGGTTCTAACCGTCAAGGACGGCAATACTTTCACAACAGCATTATAGAAGGGGATGTTGATTTTATTTTCGGCGAGGCCTCAGCGGTAGTATTAAATAACAATCGGATGGTCCTGGTCAGCAATGTTCCTGATGGTGCAACTGCAGGGGGGCATATTACTGCAGCAGCCCAAGCTAATGTTACAGATAAAGGTTATGTGATTTTAAACTCGCAAATTGTAGACGGGTCTTCAGCAAAGGGAGCTTACGACTTAGGCAGGGCCTGGAAAGATTATGCCCGAGTCCGTTATATTAATACATTAATTGATTCAAGCCATTTCGACAGCAACGGTTGGTCCACTTCCTGCGCCGGCAGCTGTAAACAGAGCTATTTTTCTGAATACAATAGCTACGGCCCAGGGGCTGATCCAGCATCAAGAATATTGTCAACACAACTTACCGGCCAAGAGGCAAGTATGACCATACCACAAGTGTTTGATGGCTGGGATCCTACTGTTCAGGTAACAATGCCAAAGGTACACTATAATCCAGCTGTTGAAGTTACTAATACAACATTTGATAAAAATGTGGAAAAACAAGCAGACATTTACGCTGTGGTCCAAGGGAAAAAAATAACGAAGATTTCCAAAGGGAAAGAGGTCTTGAAAAAAGGCGCCTATACCATTGATGGAAACGTGCTGACCATCAACAAATCCTATCTGGCAGGATTGAAAGAAGGCTCGACAACAATTGATGTTTATTTTTCTAATGAAGTGGTTCCGTTGACCATCAATGTTATAAACTCAAGCAGCAAGGAACTTGGCAAACAGGAGCTTCCAGTAAATGACGGCTGGGGGTCCTTCACGACTGGTACAACTGGCGGTTCCAAGGCAGATTCAGCGCATATTTTTACAGTTACTAATCGCAGTGAGCTTGTTCAAGCCCTAGGCGGAAACAATAGTACAAATGATACGAATTCCACTCCAAAAATTATCTATATCAAGGGCGCAATTGATATGAATGTGGATGAACAAAAAAATCCGGTTGGAATGGACTATTATAAAGATCCGAATTATGATTTTGAAAAATATCTGGAAGCCTACAATCCAGAACATTGGGGAAGAGACTCTATGCCGTCAGGTCCGCTAGAGGAGGCGCGCAGGAACTCAGAGAAGAACCAGGCGAACAATATCCAAATTAAAGTTGGCGCGAATACTACGTTGATTGGATTACCTGGATCAAATGCTAAAATTCTTGGAGGTAATCTGATGATTCAAAACGTTGATAACGTGATTATCCGAAATATCGAATTCGAGAATACGTTTGACTACTTCCCACAATGGGATCCAACGGACGGCAGTACCGGAAACTGGAATTCTGCATTCGACACCATTACGGTTAAGAATGCCACACATATTTGGATTGACCATAACTCATTTAGTGACGGCGGCATGCCAGATGACCAGTCCAAAACGTATTTTGGCCGCCAGTATCAGCAGCACGACGGGTTATTGGATATGACTAATTCATCCGATTTGATTACGGTGTCCTACAACCATTTTCATGATCATGACAAAACTACTCTTGTCGGTGGCAGCGATAGCTATACAGATGATTTAGGCAAAGAAAGGATCACCTTTCATCATAATTACTATCAAAATATAACAGAGCGGGGACCGCGTGTCCGCTACGGTCAGGTTCATATTTATAACAATTATTATGAAGGAACAAAGGATCATCCGAATTACCCTTATCTATACTCATTGGGAATTGGTTTTAAATCGGAAATTTTTGCACAAAACAATTATTTCAAAATGGATCAAGCTTTGACTGCAAGTAATCTTTTCCAAGTCTGGGGAGGAACACAGTTTACCGATGAAGGGACCCTATTAAATGGCAGCAATGTTGATCTTACAGCTAGTACCAATTTAGCCCCTGTCGACTGGATGCCAACATTGTATACATCTATGAATCCAACAATAGATGTTCCGGACATTGTGAAGACGAATGCAGGTGCAGGGCATTTAACACTTAAATAGATTGCATACATCAACGCTCTAGTGTAATTTTCACTAGAGCGTTGATGTTTTCTGTCAATTTGGTAAAAGAATCGCCGTAAAAATCGAAAAAAACACAAATTCATAAAGAAATTTTAGAAAAATCTAAAAATATTTGATTATTTCAGAAAGCGGTTTCACTTATAATGGTTAGCATGTTAAAAGGAAAAAGGGGGGAAGGAGGGGAAAAAAGTTGTTTCACAAAAACTCATATGAAAGGTGGAAACGTAGTTGAAGAGTTTTAATCTAGGTAGCTCTATTATTCTAGGATCGTTACTAGTATTCAGCCAGCTCGGTCCAGCAGCATATGCCGAAAAACCATCTTCGGGAAGTGCACCTGAATCGCCTGTAAAGCTACAGGTACCAAACCTTGCTTATGACGAAGACAGCATCACCCTTGTATGGGAAAAACCAAAGGATTACAGTGATATCGTAGATTTCAATGTTTATATGGATGGCAAGAAAATTGGCAGTGCTTTAAAAGATAATGGCGGTCCTGCCAAGGCTTATATCGATAATTTCTACAAGAATATCGATAAAGACAATTTCCACGTTGATATTCTCGTACATAATTTCTCCGTGGAAAATCTCAAACCAAACAAATCTCATGAGTTTTATGTGACATCCGTCAATGCAGAGGGCGTCGAATCTGCTCCTTCCAACAAAATTACTGGGAAAACAACTCCTGTACCGGAGGTTTTCAATATTGTTGATTTCGGGGCGACGCCGAACGACGAAACAAAGGATACCAAAGCTATCCAGGCCGCCATTGATGCTGCCACACCGGGAGCAAAAGTTTTAATTCCGGAAGGGAAATATATTACTGGTGAGATTTGGCTAAAGTCTGACATGACACTGCAGGTCGATGGATACTTGCTTGGTTCACCAGATGCTGAAGATTACAGCCGAAATTTCTGGCTGTATGACTACTCAACGGATGAACGATCTTATTCGTTAATTAATGCTCATTCGTATGATTACGGCAGCCTGAAGAATATCCGGATTGTCGGTAAAGGAACGATTGATGGGAATGGTTGGAAGCAGGATCCAAGCTCACCAACAATTGACGAGGCAGGAAATGAGCTTCCGCGCTTAATGGCAGGGAGCAACACAAAAGTTACAGGGGATGTTTCAGTAGTAAATGGAAAATTGAGCCCATTAAATCATGATGAAGCATATGGCATTTTGGCAGCAAACCAAACTTATGCGGCTGAGGTTGACGGGATGAATGCTAAATCTGCCTATTCTACTCGTTCCAACCTGATTACCGTACGCGGTGTCGACGGCATGTATTACGAGGGATTTACCCAGCTGAACCCATCATTCCACGGAATTGTGAATCTCCATAGTAAAAACATCGTGGTAAATGGTACAACAGCTAAAACTTACGATGCCAATAATGCTGACGGTTTTGAATTTGGTGATTCGCAGAACATTATGGTTTTTAATAACTTTGTGGATACCGGAGATGACGCAATTAACTTTGCTGCAGGTATGGGACAGGCAGCAGCAGAAGAGGAGCCTACTGGAGAGGCTTGGATTTTCAACAATTATATCCGTGAAGGTCACGGCGGAGTGGTAACGGGAAGCCATACTGGCGGCTGGTTCCAAAACTTTTTAGTAGAAGATAACATCATGTATAAAACAGATGTGGGTTTGCGCGCCAAGACAAACACGCCAATGGGCGGCGGGGCGAGAGATATCCTGTTCAGGGATAATGCATTAGAGGGAATTGACGGGGATGGACCGTTTGTTTTTACTTCCTCCTATGATGATCCGAATGCGGCCATTTTGTATGAGCCAGCACAGCAAATTTCTCAATTTAAGGATATTAAGGTTGAGAATACGACAGTGCGCAATCAAGGCGGCAGTAAGAAACAAGCAATTCTTGTTCAAGGAAATAATGATGTAGGGGAAGTCTATCACGAGAATATTACCTTTGAAAATGTTAAATTCGACAATGTCTTTTCAGTTAAGATGGATTACGCAAAAGATTTTACGTTTAAAAATGTTTCTTTTACAAACGTCAAAGATAATAACGGCAACCCATGGAGAATTACCAATTCAACAGGTCTTTTCTTTGAAAATACCACAGGAGCACCTGCAGATGCTGCTCAAAAACCTCAATGGTCTAAAAGTGCAGCGGTCCAAGCAGTATCGTCAGAAGATGGAAAGAGCGTTACGCTGACTTGGGATGGTGCCTCCGACAATACAGGCGTGTCTGGTTATACAGTCTATAAGGACGGAGAGAAAATTGGAACAGATTACTCAACAACGAAAACTACCAGTTTCACGGTTACTGATTTAACCCCGGCTAAGGAGTATACATTTAAAGTGGAGGCTGCCGATGCAATTGGCAACCGTACTGCAGACGGACCCGAGATTAAAGTAACAACAAAAGGAGAAGCGGATAAAACGGGACCAAAGCTTCCAGAAGATACTCGGATTAAAGAACCAACAACGAAGATTTCTGCAAATGATACTTTTAGCGGAAAGGAAGTTAACGTGGTTTACCCAGGATTTACTTGGGCATCGGTGGACTGGGAATCAGCAAGTGATGATATCGGTATCGCCGGCTATAATGTGTATGCAAACGGGGAATTACACGGGTTTGCAAAATCTAGCAATTATACACTGACCAATCTTCAGCCAGGAACAAAATATGTGGTGGAAGTGGAGGCAGTCGACCTTGCAGGCAATAAGACACCATACGGCTCATCCTTGGCAGTCGAAACAGCTGTTCCGTACGCAATTGGGGCTCCGTCATTTACTGGCGGGCTAAAAGCCAAGATTGGTACGGATGGTACTAGCGTTTCCCTCTCTTGGAACAAGGCTTCAGCTAAAAATCAAGAGGTGATCGGGTACCGCATTTATGTAAACGGGCAGCCAATTAAGCCAGAAGAAGCTGTATTTACGCCAATTAATGCAGAAATAACAACAGCTGAAACACATTATATCGTTACTGGCCTGAAACAAGGCAAACAGTACACATTTAAGGTGGAAGCAGTTGGAAAGGGAACCAAGTATTCAAAAAGGGAAAGACTATCCGACGTGATTCCTAACGGCCTTGAGAAGGTTTTTGGTTATCGCTGGAGCGGCTTTGGACCAAGTGCATCGGTTCACTTAGTACCTGGTAAGGCAATTAGTGAACAGGCAAAACAAAATTAATAGATTCACAGAAACGAGCAGGGCGTAATTCTTCTAATTTATGCCCTGTTTGATGTCAAACTAGAATTCTTGGAGGGGTTTGATGAGAAAAAAACTGAAAGAAAAAATGCTATTGGTACTTTTGTTCTTATTGGTAGTTAGTACGTTTATGGGAGATCTTCCATCTAAAGCTGCTAACGATGAAAACACCCACAAGAACCGGATAACTGTTTATCTGGCAGGTGATTCAACGGTTTCTAACTACGAAGACTCTTTAGCTCCAAGAGCCGGCTGGGGGCAGGTGTTTGATCGATTTTTCGATGATAAAATCGTTGTCAAAAATGAGGCCTCCTCAGGCAGGAGCTCAAAAAGTTTTATTGATGAAGGGAGACTCGATTCCATCTTAAATCAGATTGAAAAGGGGGATTACCTTTTCATTCAATTTGGACATAATGACGAAAAGCTGGAGGACCCGACTCGTTATACTGAACCGTCTACCACTTATAAAAGCTGGTTAAAGCAGTACATCGATGGTGCTAGGGCAAAAGGAGCAAAACCCGTCCTTGTGACTCCAGTTGAGCGGCGTCGTTTTACGGCAGACGGGATAGCCCGCGATTCCCATGGTGAATACCCTGCTGCGATGAAGGAGCTTGGTCAGGAAGAAAATGTACCTGTTATTGACCTAACTGCTAAAAGCAAGGCGTTATTCCAGGAGCTTGGACCAGAAGGAACTAAGGATATTTTTCTATGGCTAAATCCAGGCGAGAATGTAAACTACCCAAATGGTGTTCAGGATAATACACATTTTCAGGAGGCTGGGGCGGAACAGATAGCTAAGCTGGTGCTCGAGGGCATCACGGAAAATCATTTAGTACCGCTGCGTAATCACATTTTAAAATAGGTAATTTTTTTAATAACGCATGGAAAGAATTGGTTATTTGCTGCATACCACTGGACTTCTTTGGAGAATTTTTTGATCGGCAGCCAATAAGGGGTATTGGAGCCTGGACGCGAGGGAAAACCGCCGGCCCGGTAACCAAAAAAGGGTATTGAAGCCCAAAACGAAGGAGAATCCTCCAGTACGGTAGCCAATAAGGGGTATTGGAGCCCGAACCGAAGGAGAATCCGCCAGTACGGTAGCCAATAAGAGGTATTGGAGCCCGAACCGAAGGAAAACCCGCCAGTACGGTAGCCAATAAAAGGTATTGGAGCCCGAACCGAAGGAGAATCCGCCAGTACGGTAGCCAATAAGAGGTATTGGAGCCCGAACCGAAGGAAAACCCGCCAGCACGGTAGCCAAAAAAGGGGATTGGAGCCCGAACGGAAGGAAAACCCGCCAGCACGGTAGCCAAAAAAGGGTATTGAAGCCCAAACCGAAGGAGAATCCGCCAGTACGGTAGCCAATAAGGGGTATTGGAGCCCGAACCGAAGGAGAATCCGCCAGTACGGTAGCCAATAAGAGGTATTGGAGCCGGAACTGAAGGAGAATCAACTAGTACGGTAGCCAATAAGGGGTATTGGAGCCCAAACTGAAGGAGAATCAGCTATTACGGTAGCCAACAAGGGGTATTGGAGCCGGAACTGAAGGAGAATTAGCTAATACGGTAGACAATAGAAGGTATTGGAGCCCGAACCGAAGGAGAATCAGCTAGTAAGGTAGACAATAGAAGGTATTGGAGC
Source organism: Neobacillus sp. PVCKKU3 (assembly GCF_058323225.1). Taxonomy (NCBI): domain Bacteria; kingdom Bacillati; phylum Bacillota; class Bacilli; order Caryophanales; family Bacillaceae; genus Neobacillus; species Neobacillus sp. PVCKKU3. The sequence continues at coordinate 12,168 of NZ_JBLVQN010000064.1, read as the reverse complement.
CTGAACGGAAGGAAAATCCGTCGGCTCGGTAGCCAATAAGCTGTAACTTATGAAAAGGATGGAAAAAAATGTTTAGTCCAGGGACATCAAGTATTTATGATATCAAACAATATGGCGCGATCAGCGATGGAAAAACGATTAATACTGCCGCCATTTCACGTGCCATTGAAGCATGTGCAGAAGCGGGCGGAGGGACTGTTTATGTGCCTGCTGGACGTTTCCTGACGGGAGCCATCATTCTAAAAAACAATGTTCATCTATATTTAGAGGCTGGCTCCATTTTAGTGTTCAGCCCTGATGAAACAGATTACCCAGTCGTCGATTCCCGCTGGGAAGGTGTAACGAGGCAAGTCTACGCCTCTTGTATTTATGCTGAAAATAGTGAAAATATTTCGGTAACCGGTCATGGTACGTTGGATGGCAGCGGACCTTATTGGTGGAGCCTGTTTCGGAAAAAAGAAAATCAATTCCCACGGCCGAAGCTAATTGGCTTCGACCATTGTAAAAATGTCCTGATTTCTGGAGTGAAACTGACCAACTCTCCAAGCTGGACCGTTCATCCTCTTTGCTGTGAGGATGTAACGATCCACAATATTCGGATTCATAATCCCAACGACTCTCCCAATACGGATGGGATCAATCCGGAATCTTGCCGAAACGTCCGCATTTCTAATTGCCATATAGACGTGGGCGATGATTGTATTGCCATCAAAGCAGGAACTGAGGAAACAGCGGAGCGGATCCCATGTGAGAATATTACCATCACCAATTGTACAATGATTCATGGCCATGGCGGCATCGTATTTGGCAGTGAGATGAGCGGAGATATCCGGAATGTAACCGTCAGCAATTGTATATTTGAGGGAACAGACCGTGGGATCCGCCTGAAGTCGAGACGGGGCAGGGGCGGAGTGATTGAGGATATTCGAATCAACAATATTGTCATGAAGGGGGTAATCTGTCCTTTCATTGCCAATCTTTATTACTTCTGGGGTCCGCGCGGTGAAGAGAAATATGTATGGGATAAAAATCCTTACCCGATTACAAAGGAAACACCGGTGTTTAGAAGAATTCATTTTTCCAATATTACGGCTCGTGAGGTTAGTGCTGCGGCGGGATTTCTATATGGTCTCGCTGAAATGTATCTAGAAGATATTACGTTTGATAATGTTTCTGTTTCGATGGCGGAAGAGGCTGAACCAGGAGTGCCAGCGATGATGGTGGAACTTGAGCCGATGAAACAAAGAGGTTTTTATTGCTGCAATGTGTCGGATATCCGGTTCCACCGGGTAACAGTCAGCAATCATGAAGGACCGGCTTTCTATGTGGAAAACGGGAAGGATGTAGAAATAACCGGCTGCAAATCTAAAAATTCTCTTACAAGCGACCCGCTTTTTGTATTTAAGGATGTTACTATTGTAGACTAGACTCTTAATATTCTGTCGTATTTTTACTATACTATAGAGTACCTATAAGGCTAGTAAATTTTATATTGATGAAAAGGCAGTTAATGGGAGCTGCCTTTTCAATTGTCCTTTTATAATTGAATTTCCAGTGCTGCTACAATTTCTTAAAGAAAAATCATTCTAAAAAACTATAAACATCTAAAAATATCTAACAATATTCTAAAGATATTGAATTCTTCGTGTAAGCGGTTTCGGTTACAATAAAAAACAAGAAAGGAGGATCCATTCAATGAACCTTAGACAAGAGTTGGAAGTACCAGTTGTTTCTACGGAGAAAAAGAAACCATTGAAAAAATTCAAATCAGATAAATGGATTCCTTATTTGTTTATTCTCCCCTCTACATTAATGATTGTCACTTTTTTGTTCTATCCAATCGGAACTGTATTTTACTACAGCCTTCAGCACTATGATATCTCCGCACCGTTCTATAACGGTTTTGCTGGGCTAGACAATTTCAAGAAGATTTTTACGGAGGATAAATTATTTTTTCCAAGTTTGCTCACTACGTTAAAATGGGTGGTTTCTCAGGTCGGCTTACAGCTAATCTTTGGCTTAATCGCAGCACTTCTTCTCAATCAGAAATTTAAATTTAGAGGAATGGTAAGATCAGCTGCCTTTATCCCGTGGGCAATCTCGGGTGTGTTAGCCTCTGTCATGTGGTCTCTCATGTTTAACGAACATATGGGTGTCATCAATGATCTTTTTATGAGATTAGGCATTATCAGTGAAAGCAAAGCATGGCTGGCTGGCAGCACTAGTGCCTTTATATCGGTCGTTATTGCAGAGTTATGGAGAGGGATTCCTTTCTTTGCCATTACTTTACTCGCTTCGCTTCAAAGTATTCCGGAAGAACTGTATGAGGCGGCAAGGGTAGATGGTGCGAATCGGGTGAAAACGTTCTTATATGTGACATTGCCATCATTGAAAAATACAATTGTCCTAACAACGTTACTTCGTGTAATTTGGGAATTTAATAACGTGGACCTGCTATTCAACCTGACAGGAGGGGGTCCGGCACACAGTACCACCACCTTGACGATGTACATTGCAGAACAGGCAGTACACGGATCGAATTTTGGCTATGGATCAGCGCTAACTGTTGTAGTCTTTGCTATATTGCTAGTCTTTGCCATTATTTATTTACGCATTACAAGATATGATAGGGAGGGTAACTAATGATTAAAACAAAGAAAAGAGTTGACCGGCTTCTAACATTTAATCTCCCGCTTCTGGTCATGCTCGCCTTTACTCTCTTTCCGTTATACTGGACCATCAATACGGCCTTTAAGCATGAAGGAGATATCGTCAAACGCCCGCTTGGATATTTACCAGCGTCGCCGACGATCGATAACTTCGTGACAGCCTGGACAAATGTTGGGTTTTCCACTTACTTTAAAAATAGTTTACTAGTAGGTGTTTGCACAGTTTTTATTGTTTTAATTCTATCAACACTATCTGGTTATGCATTAAGCAGATACAAATTCAAGGGGAAACGGGCATTTTTGCTGATGCTTCTATGCACGCAGTTTATCCCAAGGTCCATGCTCATTATCCCGCTGTTTATTATCTTTAAATTTATGGGCTTAATCAGTAACCCGCTTTCCTTAATCATTACCTATGCGGCTGTTGAAATCCCATTTACGACCGTGTTAATGAATGGTTTTATCTCAAATGTTCCACGAGAGCTTGAGGAAGCAGCAATGGTTGACGGCTGCAATAAACTGCAGGCCATCCGCTATGTCATCTTCCCGCTGCTGGTTCCTGGGATTGTTGCCACAAGTGTGTTTACCTTCATTTACACATGGAATGAATTCTTGATTGCTTTAATGCTGACGAATCAGCAGGGCAAGTTCACGCTGCCAGTAGGCCTCAGTTACATGATGGGTGAATTCAATATCAACTATGGTGCTTTAGCAGCAGGAAGTGTAATCGCTTTAATACCGGCAGTCATTTTGTTCGCCTATGCACAAAAGCATTTGGTCAATGGCATGGGCGGGGCTGTCAAAGGTTAATCTAGGGGTTAATTTTAAAATTATATATAACAATAAGTTAAGGGGGATTTTTGTGTACAAGAAATTTTTTAAAACAGCTGCTGTTGCCTCAATGGCTGCCTCATTACTGTTAGCAGGCTGCAGTTCCGACTCCGGCAGCAGTAAAGAAGCCAATACAAAGGAAAAGAAAGAAGATCCAAATGAAAAAGTTACGTTAACATTCTGGGATGAAAATGCCGGACCTCAGCGTACACCAATCTGGGAAGAGTTAATTAAACGATTTGAAGAGAAAAACCCTAACATTGACGTTGAATATGTCGGGCTGCCAAAGGATTCTGCCAAAGCAAAGTACGATGCATCGATTGCTGCAGAAGACACACCTGACGTGGGCAGTGTTCAAACAAGCTGGCTTCCTGAATTTGCGCTCCGTGAAGCATTGCTCCCACTTGATTCTTATTTCGATAAATGGGATGACAAAGGGAAAATCAATAAAGGCGCTGTTGCATTTAACAAGGAAATCGTTGTTGACCACAAATTATACGGCATTCCTTACACACAAAATCTTGACATCCTATGGGTCCGCCCTGACTGGTTTAAGGAAAAGGGAACTAAAATTCCTGAGACTTGGGATGAGTTCTTCACAGCCGCCCAGCAGCAAACTGACAAAGCAAACAACCGCTATGGGTATACTATCCGCGGCGGCGCTGGCGGATCATTCCAATTACAGCGTTTAATGTATGCATACTCTGGGGAAAAGGACTACATCAAGGATGGCAAAAGTACCATCAACAACAAAAAACACGTTGAATTCTTAAAAAAATATTTTGCTCTCTATAAGCAAAATACTCCGCAAAGTGATATTACTAACGGTTATAAGGAAATGATTGCCGGATTCGATACAGGTGCAGTTGCCATGGTTCAGCATAACATTGGTTCTTTTGGCGAGCATAAAGAGGCGTTACAGCCAGACCAGTTCCAAGCGATTCCACTTCCGAAAACTGCTGATGGCAAGTATGTGGCAGAAGGTGGTAACACCATCGGGATTAGTGTCTTTAAAACAACGAAGCACCCTGATGCAGCATGGAAACTGGCTGCATTCATGAACTCAAAGGAAAGCCAATCTTACTGGAACCAGCAGGTTGGACAAATTCCTACCAACTCTGATGTATTAAGCGAAGCTTGGGTAAAGGATTCTCCACATATTCAAACAGCATTTAAAGTTTATGATGACAAGAATACGATCCTTTATGAGCCGCCGTTTTATCTTCCTGAGTACAGATCCATTCTTGATACTGTCGTGGACCCTGGAACACAAGCTGTAATGAGCGGAAAAATGACAGTGGAAGAATTCCTAGATCAGTGGGCAAAAGCAATTGAAGACGCTCAAAAGAAATATGATGAGCATTTCAAGAAATAAACAATAAAAATAAAGCCGTCTAGAAACTTACTTTCGAGACGGCTTTACCTCTTCTAAGGTGGTGAATAGGTTGATAGGCAAAGAGTTTCCCTCTGAAATTAAGGAATATGTGGATGAGAAGACTGGCAAGACTGTTTTGCAATTAACATCTGATGGCTCTAACAATTACCATTTTTATTTCACAGATAATTCTTTCAGCCTTGGAGACGAGGAGATTTACTTCCTTTCTGACCGATCTTCTAAGACTCCGAGACTCTATAATCTATTTAAAATGGATTTGAATACAGGACGCATTATTCAATTAACCGATGAAATAGAAGGGATTGAGCCAGGCAGCCATACGAAAACCCCAGACAGCGAGATTGTTGTTTATGTCACGGGAAAGGTGATAAAAAAACTAAATACAAGAACATCGGAAATCCAGGTTGTTTATGAAGAGAGAAACAATGTTCATCTCGGCCATCCACATATTTCCCCAGATAAAAAGTATATCGGTTTGGCTAGGAATGAGCGGGTTGCTATTCCTCGGGGAGCTAACTACAAAGGGTTTAAAGAAACGATGTTTGCGACCAAAAAGGGCTGGATTACCCTCATAAGCCTAGATGGCTCTAAGGTAATCGATGTTTTTGAAGATACCCATTGGCTCGGGCATTTTCAGTTTTGTCCGACAGACAGCAGCCTGGGGATGTTTTGTCATGAAGGGCCGTGGAACCTTGTCCACCAAAGGATGTGGCTGATTGATATCACCAGCAGAAGTGTGCAGCCAGTTTACCGCCAAGGAGAAGATGATTGCATCGGTCATGAATTCTGGACGACAGATGGAAAAATATTTTTTGACAATCGCCGAAAAGGCCATGACGGAACCATTACAGTACATAAAACCCAGGCTACCGTCGAAAAAGTAGAGACCGATCAAGTTCCCTTTATAGGCCTTGCAGACAAGAATGGTACCATTCTCCGGACAGTTGATCTGCCTTATTACTGCAACCATTATCACAGCAATCGAGAAAATACTTTATTGGTTGGGGATGAAGTAGAAGACCTAGTGTTAATCAACATTGAAAGAGAAGAAGCTTCCGTGGAGACGCTATGTACCCATATGACGAGCTGGAATACGCAGCAAACACATTGCCATCCAACCTTCAGCTGGAATAATGAGAAAATCTTATTCACTTCCGACCGTGAGGGTACGACAAATCTATATTTAGTTAATATTTTAAATCAATAGTATATCAGGAGGTACAATCATGAGCTATTCAGAAACAAAAACAACTGATGTAACAGCAGAACTTGCTTTAGCAATGGCTGAGAAGGCGTCAAAAACGCTAATGAGAACCTTTACTCCGGAAGAACTGCCGCCTGCCAATGTATGGCACTATCATCAGGGAGTTTATCTTTATGGGATGCAGCGTGTTTGGGAAAAGACGCAGAATCAGGAGTATTTTGATTATCTAAAGAGCTATATTGATAATCTTCTGGATGAAGAGGGCAACTTTCTATTCGAGCGGGATCAGCTGGATTCGATTCAAGTTGGGATATTATTATATCCATTGTTGAATGAGACGAACGATCTGCGTTATAAAAAAGCAGCGGATAAACTTAGATTTTTATATCATACCTTGAACAAGACGAAAGAAGGCGGTTTCTGGCATAAGGACAAATATCCTTATCAAATGTGGCTGGATGGCTTGTATATGGCTGGTCCGTTTGCGTTAATGTACCAAAATGCCTTTAACGAACAAGGGTTAGATGACATGGTTTTATATCAGGAAAAACTGATGAGGAAAAATATGAAGGATGAAAAAACCGGACTCCTATACCATGCCTACGATGAAAGCAGAAAGATGCCTTGGGCAAACCCAGAAACAGGCTGCTCGCCCGAGTTTTGGGGAAGGTCAGTTGGCTGGTATGGAACGGCTTTAATAGATATCCTTGATCTTCTATCAAAGGATCATAGCGGAAGAGAAGAATTGATAGAATCCTTGCAAAGCCTAATTAAAAGCCTTGTAAACTATCAGGATGAAAAGACCGGATTATGGTATCAAATCGTGGACAAAGGAAGCCAACAAGATAACTGGTTTGAATCCTCCTGCTCAAGCTTGTTCATTTATACCATTGCAAGGGCTGTTGGTGAAGGGTATGTCGGTAAAGAATACCTTGAATCTGCTGTCAAAGGATACCAAGGATTATTAAACAAAATGATTGAAGTCGATGGTGATTCCTTAACGATGAAAGGAATCTGTATCGGAACTTCTGCTGGTGTATATGACTACTATGTTTCTCGTCCAGTTTCCGAAAATGACCTTCATGGTGTTGGTGCCTTTATTTTAGCAAGCATGGCAATTGTCGATATTCTTGACTAAAAAAATATAGGAGTGTTGTCTGAATGAAAAAAACATTTAGCAGTCTTTTAGCAGTCTCTTTGTTGGCTATGGGGGTTTCCTCGGTTTCTGCATCTTCAACGAATTTGGGCAGGGATGTCCTTGCACCGAAGGATGGCTGGGCTTCCTATGGTAAAGGAACCACTGGCGGGGCAAACGCGGATGCCAGCCATGTTTTTACTGTAACCAATAAAGCTGAGCTTCTTAATGCTCTTGGCGGAGGTAAGGATAACACCCCTAAAATTATTTATGTTAAAGGTACGATTGACTTTAACGTAGATTCAAATAATAACCCAATCGGACCTGAGTATTATGCAGATCCGTTGTATGATTATAATGCTTACCTCGAAGCCTATAATCCTGCTGTATGGGGACACGAAGATGAAGTATACGGTCTACTGGAAGATGCACGTGCACGCTCTGCCCAAAACCAAAAACAACAGATAGTTGTGAACATTGGCTCAAACACTTCCATTATTGGACTAGGCAATGATGCCAAGATTATCGGCGGCAGCTTTATAATGAGCGGCGTTGAAAACATCATTATCCGCAATATCGAATTTGAAGCACCAGTTGACTTCTTCCCGCAATGGGACCCGACAGATGGCGATTACGGCGAATGGAACTCAGAATATGACAATGTAACAATAACAAATGGCACTCACAATGTATGGATTGACCATAACAAGCTTACTGATGGAGTGCACCATGATGAGGATTTTGGCAAGGTTTTCGGTAGGACCTATCAGCAGCATGACGGCTTGCTTGACGTGACAAATGGCGCTGATTATGTAACCATTTCCTACAATGTGTTAGAGGATCACGACAAGACCTCGCTGATTGGCTCCAGTGATAGTAAAAAGAGCGACGAGGGACACTTAAAGGTCTCGATTCACCATAACTATTACAAGAACTTGACACAGCGTCTGCCAAGGGTCCGTTATGGCCAGGTACATGTTTACAATAACTACTATGAGTTTACTAATGACTCAGATTATGAGTTCGACTATGCCCTTGGTGTTGGTGTAAACTCAAAAATTTATGCAGAGAATAATTATTTTAATTTTGATTATGATGTTGATCCTGGAGAAATTATCAAGGATTGGAAGGGCACCACAATCTATGAAAGTGGATCCTTTGTAAATGGGAAAAGCTCTGCAAATGAAGTCGATTTAGTCGAAGCTTTTAATAATACACATACTGTCCAGCTCGATGAAAATGTAGGCTGGGCACCAACCTTATTCACAAATATCCAACCGACACAGGCTGTCCCTGCACTGGTAAAAGCCAAGGCGGGGACTGGAAAGTTAAAATAGGCTCAAGGAACCCATAAAATTGTTTATGGGTTCTAGCTGTATCATCTAGGAAGTTTTTGGATGCGTGAGAAGACCCATTTACTAGGTTAGTAAAATATTGTATTTTTAAAATAAGATTTTTTGTATAAAAGAAATGGAGAGGAGGGTGCAAATGTGAAAACGCTTCCTAGTCTGCCTATGAGAAACAAACTTGTCGCATTTATAAAGAAGTATTTTCTATTCTCTTTTCGATCCACGATTATTTCATTATTCCTGCCAGTTATCATTTTTTTTATTGCATTTACGGGCTGGATTTCCTACCATCTGGCTGTTACCCAGCTCGAGGAAAACGCCTATAAAAGTGTCGATGATACAGTATTTCAGACGAAGGCCTATTTGGAAAATAGATTATATGATGTATTTGAACAGCTGGTTGCCTTCTCTAATGAACCGAAGACACTGGATTTGATTAACTCGGAATCTTCAGAAGTGAGGCCTGAGGATTATATTAAAATAAATAATTCGTTAAAAGTGATTCATTTGAACTTTAACTCGATTATTGATTCTATTCTGGTGGATATGCAAAATGGAAAGTTTACGTTATATCGAAGCGATTTCCGGATGAAATTCAATCAATTTCCATATAAGAAATATGGAGAACTTTATCAAGGCAGCAAGGAAGGGTTTTATTGGCATAATGAGCATCCTGATGATATTTTTGCCAGTGATTCAGAAGTGGTAAGTGTTTTTAAGTTGATCGGTAATGGCAACTCGAAAGCGAATGGTATATTACTCTTTAATTTAAGAAAAGAATTTTTTGAAAACGTTTTAAATAAATCTTTGATTGGGGACCACGGTTACCTCACCCTAGTAAGCCCTGAAGGAGCCTTCAATTCCAAAGCAGTGGCAATTGAATACAGCTTAAATTCAAAAGAATTAAATCATTTGCAATCGTTAAAGGAAGAAAGAGGACGATATGAGTTTCAAAATGCAGACGGGAAAAAGATGACGATCATATATGATACCATGGGTGTAAATAAATGGAAGGTGGCGGCTGTTTTTCCAACGGATGAGATTTTAAAGAAAGTCAATTATATTAAAATTGTAACGGTTGTTGTCATTCTCATTTTAACTGGAATAGCCATCTTAATAGCCAACTTTTTCTCAAAATACATAACAAATCCGGTTTCTGCTCTAGTATCACAAACAAAACTCATCAATGAGAAAAATTTACAATTTGCTTTTTCTCACAATGGCCCTCGAGAAATTGGAATCTTAGGAACGGCATTGGATGATTTAATGGTTAAAATCAATAGTCTATTAGACCAAATACGGCTTGAGCAGGACGAAAAGCGGCATCTGGAATTCTCAATTATGCATGCCCAAATTAATCCCCACTTTTTATATAATACTCTTTATTCCATAAAGGGCTTGTCTGATATGGGAATGAATCGGGAAGCTAGCAGCATGATTACAGCTCTGTCCAACTTTTTTCGAATTAGTATCAGCAGGGGGAAAGAAATTATCAGTTTGGAAGAAGAAATTGCTCACATCCAAAATTATTTGATTATCCAGGAAATGAGATATGGTGATAATTTCTCCTATGAGATAAATGTAGATTGCAATCTATTACAATATAGAATTGTTAAACTGACCCTGCAGCCTCTGATTGAAAATGCCATTTATCATGGAGTCAAGCAAAAGAGAGGAAAAGGGAAGATTGAAGTAAAAGGGTATGAAAAAGAGGATATTATATTCCTTGAAGTGAGCGACAATGGTTCAGGTATCGATACCGAAAAATTATCTGCGATTAGGGAGGAGCTTTCTAACAAAAGTAGAAATTCCGCGATCATTGGCATTGGTCTTAGAAGCGTCCATGAACGAATCCAGATGCACTTTGGGGAGGATTACGGGTTATCGATTGAAAGCGAGCTGGGGGCAGGAACAAGGTCCGTTGTCAGGATTCCTAAGACGAAGGGAGTAGTTAACTAATGTATAAGGTAGTAATAGTTGATGACGACCGAATTATCCGCAAGGGGTTATCCAGTGTGATTCCTTGGACTGAGCATGGGTTTGAACTGGTGGGTGTTGCTGGAGACGGTGAACAAGGCTTAGAAATCATTGAAGCCACAGAACCTCATATTGTCATATCCGATATCCAAATGCCGTTTATGGATGGTCTTGAAATGACAAAGGCGATCAGGGAGTTTAATTCAAAAATAAAAGTTATCTTGTTGACGGGATATGAAGATTTTAAATATGCACAGGAAGCTATACGATTAAGGGCATATGATTACTTGCTAAAGCCTGTAGAAACTAGTGAATTACTAGATAAGCTGAAACAAGCAACGGCCGATTTAGATTTTGAGAGACGAACAGAAAACCATCTTAACGAAAGCCAACACTATATCCAACAGCAGTTTCTAAAAAAACTAAGACTTAACGATGTAACAAATGAAGAGCTTTACAAAGAGTTGAGTTTAGTAGGAATAGAGCATAGTGGGTCACCCGTTACAGCTCTATATGTCAAAATGGACCAAACAGATTTTGACCCTCAGTCCAATATGGAAACGATGAAAGAACATTTGATGGATCACTGCAAAAGCGTTCTCAATCTTTTAAGCATGGATGGCTGCACCTTGAACGATGAATCCGATCATTTTACCATGTTTCTTTTTGGTTCAGATCAATCGGTTGCTGATTTTACTTATTCTATTTCCGATGTGACAAGTGAACTCCTCTCGACCATAAAGGAAACGTTTAATACGACCATTACGGTTACGAGAGGGAGAATATATGATGAACTTTCAGGCCTTTCCTGCTCGTATCAAGAAGCAGTTAAAGCGATGGAATTCCGCCACTTGATTGGTATCAATCAAGCTTTTTCCATCGAAGATATTGAATCTTCCGATTGTAACCAGGTGGTCGCTCAGCTAGCAATAGAAGAGGATCTTTTCCAGTATATTTCACTGGGGCTTCCGGAAAAAGTCACGGAACTTTTGGACCAGACAAAGGAACGTTTAACAAATAATAAAGCATCCTTACAAGAAGTGACCCTGCTTGCTATCAGGATCATCAGTTTAATTTTCCATGAATCATCCAAAATCGCGAAGACCTGGGATTATTCAAGCTTTGAGAATGCCGAGAGCAAAATTGTAAATATGCAGACGATCGATGAAATTTTTATAGAGATTAAAACCATAGCAGTAGATTTGTCTGAGTTTCTTAAAAAGATTAATACCAATCAAAAGCACTCACTCGTTGATAAAGCCATTGATTTCATTCGTGAACATTATCATGTGGCAAATCTAAATCTTCAAACGGTAGCCGAAGAGGTTCATGTCAGTTCAGCCTATCTTAGTAACCTCTTCAAAGTGGAAAAGGGGTTTAACTTTGGCGATTTCCTTCTTGAAACGAGGATGAAGAGGGCAATGGAGCTTTTTCAACAAACAGATTTAAAGACTTATGAGGTGGCGGAAAAGATAGGGTACTCCAATCCCCAATATTTTAGCAGCAGTTTTAAAAAATACACGGGGTACTCCCCAATTGAATTCAAAAAACTAAAGTAGGCATATAATTCGTGCTTTCCGGATAAAAATAAATGACTCTGTAATTAC
>NZ_JBLVQN010000063.1:0-26965 GCF_058323225.1 Neobacillus sp. PVCKKU3 | reverse complement strand
AGGTCACACCCGTTCCCATCCCGAACACGGAAGTTAAGCTTCTCAGCGCCGATGGTAGTTGGGGCGAAAGCCCCTGTGAGAGTAGGACGCTGCCGGGCAATCAAAAAAGACAACCTGAAATGGTTGTCTTTTTTATTTGCCCAAAATTTGCTCGTTTTAATAGCGTAGAAAATAACCTTTAGTGGTTGATATGATTCTTGGTTTTGTAATTTTCGGAATTATTAATTATAATAGTTAATTAAAGGGATTTGACATGGAAAAATAATGCCTGTATAACGTGTGAGACAACTGACGTTTTTGGGTATAGGAGGAAGGATGTTGGATGAAGTTGAGGTACGATTGTAAAGCAGGTGTACAACATGAATAAAGATAAACAACTCTATTTTGGGTGGTATATTGTTATAGCCGCGTCCATTATTGGTTTGCTTACAACAGGTATGAGGATGGGGATCGGACCGTTTATCCATCCAATCATGGAAGATTTAAAATTGTCGCGAACTGAAATTTCGCTCGTTGTTTCTGTAGGAATGCTTGTTTATGGGATTGGAATGGTGCTAGCAGGTATTCTGTTAAAAACTTTTAATACCCGTATTGTTTTGTTGATCGGACTGGCAATTGTATGTATTTCTACCATATGGACTGTTTATTCCAAGGGGATGCTTTCCTTTTTCCTCTCTTTTGGTGTATTCCTGTCGATTGGGCTATCCTTTTTAAGTAATATCACCTTATCTCCGATTGTTAGCAAATGGTTTGTCCGCCAAAGAGGGAAGGTCCTTTTTTATTTAACGACCGGAGGGATGGCGGGTATTGCGATTTTGACACCCGTTGAAACATGGATGATTGGCCTTGTCGGCTGGAAGAATACTCTCTTATTTTTTGGAGGAATCTTCGTATGTATTATTCTTCCTTCTGCGATTTTTGTCATGCGGGAAGATGTTCCGGAAGAGGCCGATAGTCCGGGCAATGCTCGCGGAATCACTAGACAGGAAGCTTCGGCAACTGTCACATTGAAGGATGCTTTAAAGACAACAACCTATTGGAAAATTGTTTTTGTGTTATTTGCTTGTGGATTTGGGATGAATCTATTAGGATCGCACGGGGTTCCTATGTTGATGGATCATCATTTTGGGCCAATGACTGCTTCCTTTGGGGTAGGTTTGATTGGAATTGTCGCGATCTTCGGAACATTGTTTTTGGGACAGCTCGCGGACCGTTTTCCGAGAAGAAATATTTTATTTTTAATATTTTTTGTCCGTGGACTTGGATTTTTTGGTCTTGTTTTATCAGCCCACACTTGGCAGCTCTTTCTTGTTTCCATTATCGGAGGATTGGTATGGGCCGGTTCAGTCGCTATGGCCACAGCGATCTTAGGTGATTTATATGGAGTAAAGTTGCTCGGAATTTTAAATGGATTTGCATTTTTTGTAGGGCATCAAATTGGAGCAGCAATAGGTTCCTTCCTAGGCGGATGGGGGTACGAAGTGTTTGGAACACATCTATTTTCGTTCAGTGCTGCGGGTATCCTTGCGCTTCTAGCCAGCTTGGCATCGATAACTTTACCTCAAAGTCTATCCTTTTCCAAGCCGATCAAGCTTGGAGAAAAGCATAACATCTCAACTGGACAATAGATTTTGAAGAAAGAGATGGAATATTGAATGATAGTCATTGGCATCGATTTATCAGGGCCGAGTAATCATAAAGACACAGCCTTGACGGTATTTGAAAAAAATTCCGATGAATTAAAATTTATGAAACTTTTGAGTAATATCGGGGATCCGGATATAGTAAACGAAGTTTTACATCAGAGTCAGATTGATGAAGTGGTGATCGGAATCGACGCTCCTTTATCCTATCAGGATGGCGGCGGGGACCGGCCGGGTGATAAGGAACTAAGGCAGTACATTGTGTCCTTAGGGATGAAATCCGGTTCCATCATGCCACCCACTTTTAATCGGATGGTTTATCTTACCCTGAGAGGGATTAAGCTCAGTAGGGAAATAGGAAATTTGAAAACAGAGAATCCCATATCGATGGTGGAGGTGCACCCGGGTGCGGTTATTGGGTCAAGAATTTCTCGATCACATCTGGATTATGTTCTAAGCTATAAGCAGGATTTGGCAGCGAGGAGGTTCATTAGAAATTGGCTTGGTGAGCAAAAGTTGACCCACCTGCCAGTTTCAATAGAGGAAGAAAGCCATTCTATTGATGCCTGCGCTGCAGCATTAGGGGGCTGGCATTGGAGGGATAAACAGTTTCAGCCTAAGTGGATTTTTCCTGCCGATCCTCCGCTGCATCCTTATGATTATTGTTGTTAATAGGGTTCTACGGTCAAAAACTAAAAAAACCCAGCAAAATGTCCATAGGTAGCCATTAATTATTTTCTTTCATCCGTCCGAGCGGGCCGCTTTCATCTATAATATCCATCAACTCGTATACCGATATTGGAAACATTGGAAATCCGAAGGCATATGGAGTGATGTCATAAAGCTGGAAATAGATGACGAGTGTTTTGTCAGCAATGTAAAAATCCTGATCAGGCTTTATGCTGGTGAAATTTCTAAGAAGGAAAATATCACGTTTTTTGATCTGCTCTTGAATAAGGATAGTGAGCTTTTTTACGTAATCACTTCCAGGTTTGAACAGGTCCTTGAGTGGTACCAGTGTTTCTTTTTGAAGTTCGAAAGTTAACGATTTGATATAGGTCATTCCATGTGCAGCATGTTCATGATACGTATAATTGGAGAGGTTTAGACTCAATACGTTGCGCTGGTTATTTTTCATTTCAAAAGTTCCGAGCATTTCGCTGACAGTGGAAGGCATATCCCCAAACTGCGTGTCTATCAGCTTTTGGGTTTGTTGCACAATGGTTTGATTGATGTATTTTTCTAGCCGTTGGTTTCGAAGGTGAACCACTTGAGGATAAATAACTTCCTTTTTGGGTCCACTCCTAACTATAAACGGTTTCATTTCAACTGGTAATATAATCGGCATTTCTCTCCGTCCTTTTTCACTCATCATATTCGTGAGCAGATAGCGGGGTGAACACTTGATGTTTCATAGATTTTTTTATGATAAAATAACGGAAGGATTTGCCAGTTTTTAATAGAGCTTAAGAATAATTTTACGGAGGGATTAAACATGCCGCAATTAATTTTTAAAGGAGTAAGCGTTGATCAAGTCAAAAAAATTAGTCCACCTTTGGTGAAGGAATTGGCTGAACTCTGCGAGTGTGAAACTGATAATTTTACTTTTGAAATTTTGAATCCGATTTTTGTCTTTAATGGAGAAGAAGTGCCAGGGTTTCCGTTTATTGAAGTGAAGTGGTTCGATCGCGGACAATCTGTGCAGGATAAATTTGCAGTCATTACAACCAAATATATACATAGTTTGGGTATCCCAGATGTGGAAATAGCTTTTAGTGTGTTTTCTGAGTCAGATTATTATTTAAATGGGAAGAGCTTTGCGTAAAGGAAAATTTTACAGGGAGGGATTTTTTATGATTGTAATTAGAAAAGCAAGATTAGAGGATATCTCAGGGATTATTCAAGTGTGCTCAAATGGACATAGAAAGACATATCCAGAATTGATACCTCAGTACCATATAGAAAAAATAATAAAAGATTTTTACAATGAAGAACGGATAAAAAAAGAGATACTTAATACTAATCAGGAGTGGAATGGTTGGTTTGTTGCTGTAGATGATGGAAAGGTTGTTGGTGCTGGTGGAGGAGGATTTATTGATGATGAAGTGGCAGAGTTATTTGTCCTTTACTTAGACCCTGATAGGAAACGGGAGGGAATAGGGAGTAAATTATTAGAAGTGATAACGACTGACCAAATTGAACGTGGAGCAAAAGAGCAATGGGTGTCAGTTGCTAAAGATAACTTTATGGGAATTCCATTTTATGAAGCATCCGGTTTTGAATACCAAGGTGAACGACCTTCTTATGAACTTCCAGAAGATGAAGGGTTTCTTTCGTTACGATATAAACGAATTTTTAAATAAATCCTTTCGGAAGTTTCGTAATTTAATCTGGCTCGTCTGAAAAAAAACAGCCTTTTTTAAAAAAAGGATTTTACTCATTTTTACCGAAATAAGTGAAAGATTGTAAAAAACCTTACATTAAAAATCGGAGGAACAAAATGCTCACGAAAAAAACTCTGACCTTAAATAGCCAACAGATTTCTTATATTGACGAAGGTAGTAAAACTGCCCCGCCAGTTTTTCTTATCCACGGCGTGCCAGAATCGAGCATGCTATGGAAGCATATTATCCCTGAAATTACTGCATTAGGTTTTCGGGCGATTGCACCGGATCTTCCGGGTTTTGGCCAGAGTGACCGGTTTCCATACGTGTCTACTTGGGAAAACTATGTTTCTTTTATCAATAGTTTCATGGAAGCATTAGGATTGGAAAAAATCCATCTCGTTATTCATGACTGGGGCGGAATGATTGGGTTGAGGTGGGCATGTGAGAACCCGGATAAAGTGGAAAGCTTGATTATAACTGACACAGTTTTGTTGCCTGGATATACGTGGCACACACTAGCCCAAAAATGGAGAACGCTTGGTTATGGCGAAAAAGTAATGGAAGCAATGGCCAATAAGGAATCATGGATGGCAGGTATGAAGAAGGAAATTCCGTCCGTAGAAGAAGGGATTCTGGATGACTTCTTTTCTGTTTTTGAAACGGCTGATAAAAGGAACGTTATTTTGGAATTATATCGCTCTGCCAATGAGGAATTAACTGAACCCTATTTGAAGTTAACTTCGATTAAGACACCTGTTACGATTCTTTGGGGAGAAAATGATCCTTACATTTCAACCGATTTTGCTTATAAGACACGAGATCAGCAATTCCCACATGCAGCTATTCATATCATTCCGGACACTGGGCATTTTATTCATGTTGAGGCACCGGAAAAGGTTATTTCCTTTGTTAGAGGGCATTTTCAAATATTTTAAAATAAGGATGTTTACGGAGATAGCTAAAAAAAGATTTATGAGGACTGGAGTAGTGATACTTTTTAAAAAATTGTCTTCATGAAGGGGTTATGAGTACAGCATGAGTGTAACTTTTGGGAGAAGTGTCCTCATGAAAAGGTTCATGAGGACAGTACAAGTGAAACTTTCTGAAAGTGTCTCCATGAAAGGGGTCATCATTTTAGGATGGTAAAAAGATTGAGTTAAGAGGGGATTGACTTAACCGTTTTGAAATAATAAGTCTGTTCCTTTAAAAATTCCGGAAGTTGCTTAAGTGATGGTAATTCAGCGAAAATGCCATTGGGCTCTATTTCTAAATCAATGATGTTATAGATCCACTCCATATCAGAGGGGATATAAATCGCATTTATACCCAGTTCAATGGCTGGCTTAATATCTGTTTTAAGTGAATTTCCTATCATCCAAGTCGCTTTTGGGGGTGATTTGATATGATCTAACACCTTTTTTAAAGCTTCTGTATTTTTATGTTCAAAAATAAAAATACCTTTCCGAAAGTAACGTTCTAATTCTAAATGTGCTATTTTGCGATATTGATTTATGACATCTCCGCCTGTAAACAAATATAAATCATGTCCTTCTTCCTGGAGTTTATCGAGTACTTCATACATATAAGGAAGTGGCTCAACTTTCGTTTCAAACACTTTTTGGCCAATAGCATGAATTTTATTCATTTCCTCCAGCTTTACTTTTCTTCTGTATTTTTTGCAAAAAAACTTATACGTAGCTACAAGAGATTCCGGGTATCCTGATGAATGCAAGCCGACTTTCTTGACACTTTTTAAATCAATTTCTAATTGTTTTTGCCTAATTTCTTTAACGGATGGTTCCTTAAACCACTTCTTGATTTGTTTGACAAATTCTTTTCTTGATTGATTAAAATATTTATTGCAGTGAATTAATGTGTCGTCTAAATCCAAAATTAAGGTTTGTTGATTTATCATAAAACCAATTCCCCCTTAAAATATGGTGTATTATAATTATATAGTTTTACAAAATGTTAATGATAAAAACAGCAAATCCCCTTTTCAGATTGAGCCATAAGTTATAATGGAATTTTTCCAATTAGGCTTCACTTCCTATGGAGAAGACATCCTGTATAGAAAATATCCGCTTGAATTAGAATTTGTTAAGGTTGCCAAAATTTACAGATAGCTTCCAATTGCGATTGGTGATATATTTGTTTTGTAAGTTATTACTACAGAGAAGTACTCAAGCGGCTGAAGAGGCGCCCCTGCTAAGGGTGTAGGTCGGGTAACCGGCGCGAGGGTTCAAATCCCTTCTTCTCTGCCATAAAAATTATTTCAATGGGTATATTAGTATTATGCGGGTGTGGCGGAATTGGCAGACGCACCAGACTTAGGATCTGGCGCCTTCGGGCGTGGGGGTTCGACTCCCTTCACCCGCACCAAAATCATTATTCCGCAGTAGCTCAGTGGTAGAGCTATCGGCTGTTAACCGATCGGTCGTAGGTTCGAGTCCTACCTGCGGAGTCATAGTCCAACAAGGCAACTAAGAAAGGGTCAGGGCGGGAACGCAGCAGCCATCATTAGTGAAATTGTGTGGGCTATTACATACGGACACATCAAAAAAAGCTAAACCCTAACATTAATTGGGTTTAGCTTTTTTCCATGTAAACCAATTCCACCATTTCTTTTGATTGGCAGCAGCAATTTGCATTCTCGTTTCTTCTTCTATGCCTTTAATTCGTTCAGCCTCTAGTTGGGTTATCCGTTCTACATGCCTAAAGATTTGATTAATCTTTTCTTCTTGAAAAGCTTCCCGTACAGCCTTTTCCTTCAAGAGCTTGATTAAATCCAAGTTTATTTGCTCTAAATGTTCTATGCGTTCCATTAATTCTTCATGGTTACAATTGTGTTCCACAACTTGGTCGCTAGTATTCTGTATGGGTTCTTCTTCCGAAAAAGAGCCTGTGATATTTTTTTCAGAAACCAATTTCAATACCGCTTCAGCAGACTGTTCCATTGTCATACCCTCATGTTTGCTGAATTCCATTAATTTGCGGAATGTATGAACATCCTTCTCAAAATAGACTCTATGTCCTCGATTATTCCGGTGAACATGATACCCATGCCCTTCGAGGAGAGTGGCGTACTTCCTTAAAGTGCTGGCATCTATTTCAAACAATTTCTGTACATCACTAGGTGAATATATTTCCGTCATTCATTTCACCTCTATTAGATACATTGTAAATTAAACTGTAATAGCCCGTTGTTATTTTATAAATAGGTTAAAAGCGAATGAAATTAGCCATCCCAGTGCAAGAAAAACTGATAGATATGTACCTAAACCAACTAAAATCTCTGCCATGATTCCTACTCCTTTAATTCGGGCTTTGTTTTCAATTTCTTCAATACAGTGTCATTATAGCAGGTGATTTTTTAAAATTTGTCGAAACTAGGGACGTTAATCAAATTGTAAAAAGACTGTTAACTTTTTTTAATAATAGTTGGGTATAAAACAGGTATTATGATGTGAAAAATCCACCATAAAGTTTATTAACGATTAGGTGGATTCAACGACTAGCATTTTTATCTTATTTTGCGAATACATGATGGCCAATTGTCCTCACGACTGAACGAGTACGAATCCATTTATCCGTGGCAATGGCTGGGTTATAAAAATAAATCGAATCACTCAAGCGATCTTTTCTCGTCAATGCCTCTTCGACTGCTCTTCTGGACTCATCTGATGCCGGCTTCCTAATCTCGCCATTTTGAACAGGTGAAAAGGCATAGGCATGTCCAACTACCTGATTAATAACGCCTGTCACCGTCTTAGGGAAACGTGGAGATTCCACTCGATTTAATACAACGGTGGCAACGGCTACTTTTCCTTGATAGGGTTCACCTTTTGCTTCTGCCTCTACTAATCTGGCAAATAAGTCTTTTTCGTTATTGGAAATGGAAATAGCCGGTGTCTCCGGTGCTTTTTCAGGTGGCATCTGCCTCGTAATCCCGATTTCCGGTTTTGTTGAGTGAAGCGTTACTTCTACTGGTTTTTCTGGCTTTTGCTTGATTTCTTCTGTATTAATCTGATTGTAATTACTAGTTTTGTCTTGCTGACCATTCTCGGCAATACCACCATATTTTTGCTCAAGATTTATGGGGCTATTTTCTGTTACGACTCGATCTTCGGAAATAGCCTCGGCACTTTTACTTATTCCGATAAATGAACTTACTGCTACACAAGCTACAATTAGTGATTTTATGTATGTTTTTTTCATCTGTGCTACCTCCTGAATTTTTGCTTTATATTACTCTACCATTGGATGGTATTTAATTTACAGAACGATAGCGTTACATTTCTTTTTAGTTTGATGAACAAAATGTCAGAAAATAATCAATTGTGACATGCTGCCTAGTTTGGTGTCACAATCGAACCAATATTACGAAACATAGGAATATCTATCCAAAAGTTTTTACGTGCCTTTCTATTTGCATATGAGTTGGAATGAATAATTTATTAAAAAGTATGGTGTATTATATGGTAGGGGAGAAGGAAAGAATTTTTCCCAGACTATTTTGCCAACAAAGAAAAGTACTATATGGAAGATTACCTGAAAGTGAGGATTAACTAGATCGAAAAGCAATATATGTGTCATATTATCAAAAAGGTACAAATTTGTGAAACCTATATGGAAAGAATAGTTAAAATAAAATTGTATGTTATAATTTGTATAATTTCAAATTGCTCAATGATCTACCCCATTTGTCTACTTAAAAAACCTCTATATTCCATTAATCATTTTCAATTTTATAGCTTCAGTTAATTTCGTATTGCCTCCTATAATATATCGTAACCTCGTATAACAGAAATACATAATCCAATTTATTAGCTTCCTCCTTGCAGCTGGTCAGCTATGAATCAATTATTTTTATAAAAAAAGTAAAGTTCGTATAATGTTTTTTTGTTTTTGTTTAATTCGGTTTTCCATTATTTAAAAAATAGAAGGAGAAAAAGTAAAATGGGCTCTATTATTTTCAATATTGCTTGTCCTCAATGCGGCAGAGTTGCTGTAGAAGATTTTTATTACAAGAGGATGAGAGGTATATTTATTGTCAATGCTGCGGCTATAATTTTTCGCAAAGAGAAAAGTACGACAGAAAGGATGGTACATGTTATTTAGAAAAAAAGGAAAATCGCGGCTATGGAATCTTTGTGTTATCAAAAAAAGAGGCTATGGTAATGTGATGTACTTGAATAGCCCTGTAAACGATGATGATGTTGCAAAGTTCAAAGAGCAATATAAAGGTAAAGATGTGGATACTGAGGAAAGCTGTTTGGTTCTTTATCAAAATGGTATATTTAATATAGTTTTTGGAAATGTCCCTAAAAATTTCGATTTGTCGTTTGAAGAGTATAAGAACAAATATAATTATGATCCGTTTAAAGAGTTACTCCAAGATGAGCCTTGGGAGGATTACAGAATAAAAATAATTTTACAATTAATTGGAATTCGGTTATTGTGAATGTAATAATTGTGAGCGGAGGTCGTATTTATGGAAGAAAAAATAGACAAGATTCTCCTTGAACTTAAAAAAACTAATGAACGTTTTGATAATTTGGAAACTGGACAAAAAGAATTAGCTCAATGCTTTGACAACTTTGAAGCGGGCCAGAAAGATTTAAGGGTAAGTACCCAAAATCTAAATAGTAGATTAGAGAAGATGGAAATTAGTCAAGATGATATTAAAGGATTAATTAAACACTCTACAACTTTAATGATTGAAAATTTCACTAGTATCCGCAAAGATATGAGGACATTTCAAAACGATGTGAATGCAGATATCGAGTTGTTATTTAATGAGGTCGCGAGCGTAAAGCGTAAAGTTAATAAACTTGAACAAAAATAGAAAACAATAAATGCAGCATTTTCTCTAGGTTGACTGTTATTTTAAAAATAAAATTGAAAAATAATAGGTAACGGGAATGTATTAAAATACATCTATGAGCTTAAGTAAAAAACCAGCATCAGTTCATTTCTACTGATGCTGGTTTTTTACTTAATTCTTATTTTTTTGATGGATCTACTGGCCAATCAGTATCTGGAAGAGACTTCCCATCAACTATAAGATTTTGATAGATACTGCCATCCTGGAACATATCACCGTCATTGATGTTAACATTTTTCATCGTAATATTTCTTACATATTGGAAATACAATGGTTTGTCAGCATGCACTGTGACGTTCTCCAATGTTAGACCATCAACAGGGCTTTCATATAGCCCCTGGAAGAAGGAAGCTTCTTGTGCACCTTCAGCGGTAATATTTTTGATCGTTATATTTTTAATGTAAGGTGTTGTTTCATCAATTATTCCATCGTAAGGAAGTGGAGTACCATTAGAAGTATAGTTCGAGTTAATATTGAACACATCACCGCCAATATCTTTCATCATGATATTGTCAAATGTAAGATTTTCAATAGTACCACCACGTCCGCGAAGAGTTTTCATTCGAATACCGATGTTGGTTCCGTCGAAAATGTCATCTCTAGCGACAACATTTTTAACGCCGCCGGACATTTCACTACCGATTGTTACTCCTCCGTGTCCATGATGCATAATGTTGTTTCTGATTTCGATGTTTTGGCTTGGAATGCCAATTCGGCGGCCATCTTCATCTTTACCAGATTTAATCGCGATACAGTCATCGCCAACATTAAAGTACGAACCATAAATCTTTAATCCATTAACAGAGTCTGGATCAACACCATCTGTGTTTGGTGCATCAACAGGTTCAGCTGGGTTTTCAACGTATACACTATCGATCACCATATTGTTTGTGTACAATGGGTGAATGGTCCAAGAAGGTGAATTTTTAATGTTTAGACCTTGAAGTAGAACGTTCTCTGAATTTACAGTTTGAACCAATCTTGGTCGAGCAATTTGAGTTGCTGGATCGGTTGCTTTTGGATTATCCCACCATAATCCCATATCAAAGTAAACAGTTGTACTTGCATCTGTGTTTGCATCGTATCTTCCATTGTTATAGTCATATGTTCCAGCAAGGTTTACTTTTTTATAAGGGAATCCATATCGGTCTTTTCCGTTCGACGGCTTTCCTACGATAGGACCAGCATTTCCATCGATGGTACCTTCACCAATAATTTTTAGGTTTTTAACATCTTGAGCTTCAATTAAACTTTGATAAGATCTAAAAGTTGTGCCTTCCCAACGGTTGTTGTCAAGAACTGGATAGTCTTCAATGCTTTGGCTTCCAAGAATGGTTGCATCTTTTTGGACCTCGAATGTCATATTGCTTTTTAGATCTAACGGGGCAGATAAATATGTACCCTCTGGCACAATGACAACACTGTTAGGACTAGCTGAAGCTGCATCAATGGCTGATTGAATGGCTTCGGTATCTTTTGTTACACCGTCACCCTTTGCGCCAAAATCCTTAACATTAAATACTTCGCCTAATACATCAGTTTTAATATTAACGTGAGCGCTTTCGTTTGAATGATTACCTGCTGCATCTTTTGCCACAACTTTAAAAATATACATCTTATTCGGCTTTAAGTCTTTTACGGTAAAGTTTGACATAGCAATTCCATATTCATTTGGTGTTGAACTTCCAGCGAATTTACCATTTACATAGACATCATAAGCTGTTATTCCAGTATTGTCAGTAGACCTATCCCAGATTAGACTTACAGATTTATAGGTTGTTGCATACGCATAAACATTGATAGGGGCTGTTGGTGCTTGTTTGTCAACTGAAACTTGAGCATTTGAATTTGCGGGTGTTGTTGCTGCAAATGCACCAAATGGGGCAATTACGGAACAGCCTAGAGCAAGGCCTAGTGCGCCAGTTAGATAAGTTTTTTTACCGAATTTCATAGATTATACCCTCCTAATTTTTAGTAGTTTGAATGAAACTGCTTACAATTTTAGGTGTTACAAATTCTGATTTGCTGGGTATTCCCATTCGAAAAAATAAAAACGTTTTCATTCTTTGGTATCCAAAATTTTTAGTTTTCCTGCACCATCCTTTTTTCTTATTTTAACGTTAACATTTCATAACAAGAGGTAATAATAATAGTTTTTAAAATTCCTATAGCAATAAATGTTAACGTTAACATTTATTTCTGGTATTTATTTTACTATTCTGATTAGATTTAAAAAAGTGACCAAATTACTATCTGTATACAGCGTTGAAAATAGAGAAATAGTCACGAATTTTCTTCTTTGTTAGTTCGTTTTATAGGGAATTTGATGGATTATTGTTTTTGTTTTCAGATAATTAGAAAGGAAGAGATGAAAACTTTGTATTATAATGATAATAATTATAGGAACAACGTTTAATGAACTTCTGAAAGTGAGGTTTATCTGAAATGGAAAGCACCGTAGAAACCTGTACTATCCTCCTTAGGGAAGCCCGAAACATTGTTGTCCTGAGCGGCGCGGGCATAAGCACGGAATCAGGTATTAAGGATTTTCGCTCCAAAACCGGCGTTTACCAACTTGCCCCAGAATATATCCTGTCACTTGATTATTTTTACAAAAACCCGAAAGATTTTTATCAGTTTGCTTTTGAAAATCTTTACCATCCGGATGCCATCCCAAACAAAGGCCACGAAATACTGGCAAAATGGGAGGGACAAGGCAATGTTCAGCACATTATTACTCAAAACATCGATGGCCTTCACCAGAAAGCCGGCAGCGAAAACGTCATCGAGTTTCACGGAACAATGAAAACCGCATCTTGTTTGAATTGTGGAAAAATCTATCCTTCCTCGGAAATGGAATCTCGTTTTGAGATAATGGAGGATTTTTTTGTATGCAGCGATTGCGAAACAAAGAGTGAAAAAGACCGCTATATCAAGCCTGATGTTGTTTTGTTCGGAGATACAGGTGAATGGTTTTCAGTAGAAGGATTTAATGCTGTCCTCCAACTTATTGATCAGGCAGATGCCATTTTGGTATTGGGCACAAGTCTTCAAGTGACGCCTTTTTCAACCTTTCCACAGTACAGGAGAAAGGGCGTACCGCTGATTATTATCAATAAAGGCGGAACACCTTATGATCGTGGAGAGGGAGCATATGTCATTCATGATTCAATTGGAAAAACATTGTCCCTAATTGACGATAATTTATGATGAGTCTAATCCTTCTAGGAAGTGTTATAACAGATGAAATTGATTGATGCCCACCTCCATTTAGATAAATATAAAGATAAAGAAATTGAGCTTATTCTCGATGGTTCGGACTGGCTTAAGGCAGTCGTGGCCGTGTCATTTGATCTTGAATCATGCAAGCGAAACCTACAATTATCAAGAAAATATCAAAAAGTGAAGCCTGCATTTGGATTTCATCCGGAGCAAGGACTGCCAAGCGAGGCTGCATTTAGCAGCCTGATTGACTGGATGACACTGCATCGGGCGGAAATGATTGCTGTCGGCGAGGTAGGGCTGCCGTACTATTTAAGGCAGGAGCAAAAGGTATCCAGTGTACAGATTGGCCAATATATTGAACTCCTTGAGATGTTCGTGAAACTGGCCAAAAAATGGGAAAAACCGATTGTTTTGCATGTTGTTTATGATGATGCACCAATTGTTTGTGA
Source organism: Neobacillus sp. PVCKKU3 (assembly GCF_058323225.1). Taxonomy (NCBI): domain Bacteria; kingdom Bacillati; phylum Bacillota; class Bacilli; order Caryophanales; family Bacillaceae; genus Neobacillus; species Neobacillus sp. PVCKKU3. The sequence goes on along the minus strand of NZ_JBLVQN010000063.1, from coordinate 13,374 downwards.
TCTTTTAGAAAAACATTCAGTCGAAAAGGCACATTTTCATTGGTTCAAAGGGGACGATAAAACGATAACGAGAATGATTGAAAATGGTTATTTTATTTCCGTTACACCCGAGATTGTCTATAAGGAAAAAATTCAAAAGATAGCCCAGATTTACCCGTTAGCGCAAATGATGGTCGAAACAGACGGCCCATGGCCATTTGAAGGTCCATTTTCAGGCAAAATGACACACCCCGCCATGATGAAGGAATCAATCTACATGCTGGCAAAAATAAAAAAACAATCGGAAACAGAAATATCGGAACGAGTTTTAGAAAATACAAAAGAATTTTACAGTATTTAGAGGCATGGGTAGAGGCATGGGGACGGTTCTCGTGTCTCAAAAATGAATGATGCATAAGAAGCTTAGCCCTGGATCTTAAAAAAAATGATGCATAAGAACCGTCCCCATGCATCATAATAGGGTTGACAAAATCAACTGTAAATATTAATATTACAGTATAAACTGTAAGGATTTTTATTACATTTTTTATTTAAGGAGTGATTAGTGGTATGGTGACATTGTTTACGACACCGAGTTGTACTTCTTGCCGTAAAGCAAAGGCTTGGTTTGATGAGCATCAGATTGACTATAAAGAAAGAAATGTATTGGCTCAGCCGCTTTCCGTAGATGAAATTAAATCGATTCTTCGTTTGACTGAAGAGGGGACCAGCGAAATCATTTCAACTAATTCAAAAACATTCCAGGAGTTAAATATAGATCTTGATACGCTTCCGCTCAATGAATTCTATAAATTAATAATAGAAAACCCGAAAATGCTGCGCCGGCCTATTATATTGGATGAAAAACGATTACAGGTTGGATATAACGAGGAAGAAATTCGCAGCTTTCTACCGCGCAGGGTTCGTTCATTTTTGAGCATGGAATTGCAAAAAGCGGCAAATCAATAGAATGGAGGAAGAATAAGATGATTGAAGTTTTCGTAACAGTTCATTATAAAGATAGAAATTATCATACCAATGTTATTGTGGAAAAAGAAATGAAATGGGACAGAATTAAAAAGTTAGCAGAAGAACAAGTTAAAAAACAGTGGAATGTTTAAATTTGACAAGCTAATCTGTAACGTTTACTATTACAGTACAATAATTTATTTAAAATAAGACATAGAAATAGAAAGATTAGCATTTTTTGAGGAGGCCAGGTTATGAACAGCGATTTCACACTTGCCATACACAGTCTAACATATCTCGCACTACAGCCTGACCGAATGTCAACAAGTGAAGCCATTTCAGAAAGTGCCGGTGTCCACCCGGTTCGGATTCGTAAAGTCCTAAGTTTGTTGAAAAAAAATGGATTTATAAAATCAAAAGAGGGAATTGGCGGCGGATTTATTTTTGCACTGGATTTAAGTGAAGTTACTCTCTGGGATATTTATAAAATTACCTCTGAAGGTGCTTTGCAGCCTAAGTGTCCAGATTCCAATGAAAAGTGTATAGTGGGTGCGAATATGCATACAGTCCTGTTTAAAATATTCTTGGGTGCTGAAGAACATCTTGGTGAATATTTAAAGGAATATACCATAAAGGAAGTTGTCAATCTTATTAATCAATGCAAAGACTGTGATTGCTGATTCTTTCAATTCTTCTCTTTGTTTTAAATGTAATAAAAAATATTACAGATTGCGTATCCTATATAGCTGCAACTTCATACAATAACACTAAATAATTTGGAGGTGACCAGTTATGGTGACGAACGATCGTTCTAGTTTAAAAATAGGTGATTGGATTAAGGGAACTTCACGTAAAGGTGAATTAATCCTTGGCTTTATTGAATCAATGGATATTCTAGAAGGAGTAGTTAAAGTAACGGTCATTAGAAGTGACAATACGGAGACCATTGGAAAAACCATTCCGATACTAAGCAAACAGGTGAAGAAACTGCCTGTCTCTACAGCCGTAAATAAGGAACAAACTTTATTCCTAATAGATCTAGCTTTGTCTACAGGTGATGAAGAGTGGTTTATGGAGCTGTCTGCGAAGTTAAAAGAAATGAAGCAGCTTGTTAGTAGTGAAGCCTAAATAAGGAATAACCTTCTCGTTTTCCATTACGAGAAGGTTATTTCTTTGTACATCAAAAAATTATTTCACTTTCTCTTCTTCCATCTCCTGCAGCTTTCTCCAAAGGATTTTCCCGCTGCCTGACATCGGCAGTTCATCTAAAAATTTAACAATCCTCGGAACTTTATAGGCGGCCATATGCTCTTTGGACCACGCGATAATTTCCTCTTCCGAAGTTCCTTTTCCTTGAGAGTTCAACACGATAAACGCCTTAACGGTCTCGCCGCGTCTTGGGTCGGGGACACCGATGACGCAGGCATTCTGAACAGATGGGTGTTTATACAAAGTATTTTCCACTTCCGCAGGCCATACTTTGAAACCGGAGGCATTGATCATCCGTTTGACACGGTCGACTAGGAAGAAATAGCCTTCTTCGTCATAGCGGCCAATGTCGCCAGTTCTGAAAAATTCTTTCCCTTCTAACGTTACAAAGGAATTCTTGGTTTCCTCAGGCCTGTTCCAGTAGCCTTTTAACACCTGCGGTCCATTGACAATGATTTCACCTTGTTGGTCAGGACCTAGTTCTTTTAAAGTTACCGGATCAACGACGCGGGCATCCACATCAAACTGTGGCACACCCAGGCACTGCATCTTCGGACGGTTAACAGGATTTTGATGCGTCTGTGAAATGGTCTCAGTTAGCCCGTAGCCTTCTACATAGCGAAGCCCTGTCAGCTCTAAAAGCTTTTGGCCGACTGCTTCCGGAAGGGGAGCGCCGCCGCCACTAATCATCTTCAGGGAATCGATTGAATAGTCTTTGAGATTTGGGTGCGCCAATAAATCAACGACCATCGTTGAAATGTTCGTCCATCTTGTGCACCGATAGCGATCGATCAATTTTAAAGCAACATCCCGGTCCCAGCGCGTCATCATCACCATCGTGGAACCAAGAGAGATAGGTCCATTCATGTTATGCTGCAGTCCGGTCACATGGAAAAGGGGAAGCGTTGACAAACCAACATCAGCAGGTGTTGACTGCGACCATACAATTCCGCCTAGAAGAGTAGATTGCAAGGTTTTATGTGTGTGCATGCAGCCTTTTGGCTTACCGGTCGTTCCCGAAGTATAAGGGAGGCAGCATAAATCATCGCATGTTGCCTTGCTAGGATCAGCATCTAAGCCTGCTGTTAATGCTTCATACCAATCAATAATCGCTAATGATTCAAATCTTTCTTTTGGAGCAGCCACGGCAGGAGGGACCGTGTAGTCCAAATCGGTTTGGGCATAGTCCGAATAGGCTGCAACAATAATACGCTTAAGAGGAGTGAACCCAATACACGGCTCAATTTCCGGTATTAACTCTTGCCCGACAATCGCCACTTTGGCATCACAATCTGATAAATAAAACGCCACTTCATCCTTCACATTCATCGGATTAATTGGCACTACGACAGCGTCCGCCCGTAATATCGCGTAAAAGGCGATAATATACTGTGGTGAATTTTGCATGTACAGCATAACGCGGTCGCCTTTTGCTACACCAAGCTCTTTCTGCATATAACCTGCTAGTTTATTAACTTCTGTGTGTAGTTGTTTATAGGTGATTTCTGTTCCGTAAAAAATAATTGCCGTCTTATTCGGATAACGCTTTGTCGTCATTTCCAGATTGTCGTAAATAGTTGATTCAGGGATCGGTAAAGTTTTCGGCAGCCGTTCTGGCCAAAATTCAAAATGACGTGTAAACATTTGAACAAATCACCACCAAATAGATTTTTTTAAAAGCTTCCGTTGAAATCGGTTACAACTATAATAATAATACATTAATAACAGAATATTCTAGTAATTGGGTTAATTTTTTTCGCAGAAAAATAATAAGCTACAAGAATTCAAGATTATTAACGATTATGGAATTTTTTTTAAAAAAATAATTGACTTTACAGGAAGAGGCTTGGTACTATACCTATCAGATAATTCCTAATCTTTTAAAAGTTTATCAAAGATTTTAGTACCAGATACGCAATTTTTTGCACTGATTTGAAAGCGTTTAACATTTTTTGTGCTACAGACTTATGTTATGGATTATTTTTTTAAAAAAATTTCAATGGACCGAGGGTGAAAGGGGAGTATTAATGACAATTATTAATTCTGTTACAGGACAAGTTGAATCTTCTGAACTGGGTTTAACGTTAATCCATGAGCACATGCGTATTCGCTCTGAGTCTGTATTCGTGCAGTTTCCCCATTTGTATGACGAGGAGAAAGACTTCTCTAGAGCAGTGGTACAAGTGAACAAAGCGAAAGCACTCGGTGTGAAAACCATCTGTGATCCAACCGTTATGGAACTTGGACGAGACATCCTCTTTATCGAGAGAGTCTCCCGCGAAACGGAGGTTCAAATCATCGCCGCAACAGGAATCTACTCCTATCACTACATCCCACCACATTTCCAAAATCGTGATATCGACTATATGGCAGATTTGTTTGTCCGCGATATTGAAGTCGGAATTCAGAACACATCCATTAAAGCAGGGTTCTTAAAGTGCGCCACTGATGCACAAGGGGTCACCCCTGATGTTGAGAAGGTCATTCGGGCCGTTGCTCGTGCTCAAAAAAGGACGGGTGTACCGATTATGACACATTCACATCCGGGAACCGGAACCGGCTTAAACCAAATTGACATCCTTCTTGAAGAGGGAGTGGATCCGAAGCGGATTCTGATCGGACATACTGGAGATACCGATAACATGGAGTACATATTAAAGGTGCTTGACCATGGGGTATTTATCGGTATGGACCGTTACGGCATAACAGGTGAGTGTTCTACTGAAAATAGAAACATAACCGTCATCGAACTTGCGAAGCAAGGCTATGCAGACCGCATGTTTTTATCACAGGATCATTGCTGCTCGATGGATTGGTATCCTGAAGGACTAATTGAGCATGTGCTCCCGAAATGGACGATGACTTTTGTGCTTGAAGAAATTATCCCAGAATTAAAAGCGAGTGGAGTAACGGAAGAACAAACTTAACCTAATGATGGTCGATAATACCCGCCGCTGGTTTGAAGGGAAATAGAAAATAGAACACCTTCCATATAAATTAAAGGATGCCGTTAAGAGGTGCACGAAGGCACTTTGGCATATTAATTGGCATGCGAATTGACGCATGCCTTATGTTGTTGTCTTATCAAGGGTTTGGAGGGTGATTAAAGAAGAATTGACACGATAATAAATAAGTTAAATATCAAGTGACAATACTTATTGTCCAACGGAAAATTAGAGTCAAATTAAATGCCATTTCTATTACCAAACCCGGTTCCAATTTGGGGTGCTTGGCTACCGAATTGAAGGAAACTCAGTTAGTTTGGTCGCCAATAGGGGTGCTTGGCTACCGAAATAAAGAAAACTCAGTGAGTATGGTCGCCAATAGAAGTGCTTGGCTACTGAAATGAAGGAAACCTAGTGAGTTGGGTTGCCAATAGGAGTTCTTGGCTACCGACATGAAGGAAACCCAGCGAGTTGGGTCGCCAATAGGAGTTATTGGCTACCGAAATGAAGGAAACCCAGTGAGTATGGTCGCCAATAGAAGTGCTTGGCTACTGAAATGAAGGAAACCTAGTGAGTTGGGTCGCCAATAGAGGTTACTGGCTACCGAAATGAAGGAAACTCAGTGAGTTGGGTCGCCAATAGTGGTGCTTGGCTCCCTAAATGAAGAAAACTCAGTGAGTTGGGTCGCCAATAGTGGTGCTTGGTTACCAAAATGAAGGCCCAGTGAGTTGGGCAACCAATAGAAGTGCTTGGCTACCGAAATTAAGCAATCACGGTCTTGACCAAAACCAACCTTAAAATCGGGAAAACCGTCCTCAATAACTAATTCAATAAGAACAAAGTTCTCGAAAACAGCCTAAGTAAAAAAGAGTGCTATTCAATTCTGTAAAGCACTCTTTTTTATGTTATTTCATTGTCAAATTCTATGGCATTTGCTATTCCAAAACAAGGTCATGCACCTCTAAAGTGAACCCCTTACTCGGTTTCTCTTTACTAGAATCCAATACAATAACACTGCTCCACAACCGGCACATATAATCACTACGCCCATCGGAATGGCCGTCTGCCCGCCGCCTATACCAACGAGGGGAGCGACAAATCCACCAAAGGTAAAGGAAGTAACACCCAGCAAGGCAGAAGCACTTCCCGCATTTTTTCCTTGTGTTTGCATGGCTAAGGAGAATCCTGCTGTATTTACCATTCCTACACTGGATACAACGAAAAACAATGGAATCAAAATCAAAATTAGCTTTGCCTGTAAAAATAAAAGAAGCAGTAAAATGATTCCGCCTGTTGCGGACATTCCCAATCCGAATTGGAACAGTTTAGCTTCAGGGATTCTCCCTGCCAACCTGCCTGTTGTTTGACTCATGATCATAATCCCGATTGCGTTGATCGCAAAGATCATGCTAAACATTTGCGGGGAGGCACCGTAAATATCCTGTACGACAAAGGGAGAACCTGAAATGTACGCGAACATGCCTGCAAAGACTAAGCCCTGCGCTAAAGCATATCCCATAAAGCTTCGATCCATGATTAGTTTTAAAAAAGGTCTAAATGTATTCTTCATGCCTCCAGCCGAACGCTTTTCTTTAGGCAGCGTTTCAGGCAAACCAAAAAGAATGACAAAAAACATTACGATTCCAATGATACTTAAAACAATAAAGACACCTTGCCATGGAAATGCTTTAAGCAGCTGCGCACCAATAATCGGAGCGAGGATCGGGGCCAGCCCGTTCACCAATGCAAGAAGTGCAAAAAACTTGGTTAATTCAGTTCCTGAATATAAATCTCTGACAATCGCCCTTGAAATGACAATTCCTGCTGATCCAGCAAAGCCCTGGATGAGCCGTAAGATAATTAATCCCCAAATGGAAGGGCTAAATACGCAAAGAAGGGACACGACAAAGTAAATCATTAAGCCAACCAAAAGTGGTTTACGCCGGCCGGTTACATCACTGATAGGTCCAGTGAGCAGCTGCCCTGATGCTAAACCGAGCACGAAAAGCGAAAGGCTAAGTTGGACAGAAGATGCATTTGTATGGAAATCTTTTGCGATATTTGGCAGGGCCGGTAAATACATATCAATGGATAAAGGGCCGAATGCTGCAAGTGAACCGAGAACAATCGCCATCCATACTCGTTTAGAACGAGAAAGCACTGCTTGATGATCCTCTGCCTTTTGTATGAAATCCCCCATATAGTAAGTCATGCCTCCAGTTATGTAAATCCAATCTAGTTACCTAAGATTTTATCATTCTATGTTAACAGATTATTCAATATTTAGGAATTCTTTAAAGTAGGAACATACAACCAATTTCAGAAATGATTAAATTGAAAAAGGCCGCCTTTCATCATAGAAATGGAAGGCGGCCTCTTCTAGTGGGTTTAAATGGTTCCCCAAACATCCTTAGCAATAGCCACTACATGTTTAATCTTATTCCACTGCTCTTCTTCCGTTAAAATATTTCCTTCTTCTGTGCTGGCAAAGCCGCATTGAGGGCTTACTGCCAGGTTTTCTAAAGGAATAAATTGGCTTGCTTCTTTAATTCTTGCTTTAATGGATTCTGGATCCTCGAGTTCTGGGAATTTAGATGTGAATAATCCTAGTACAACGGTTAGGTTAGGACGCTGGAAGCCTTTTAAAGGTTCGAAGTCACCAGAACGCTGATCATCATACTCTAGGAATAGCCCGTCCACATTTAGCTCAGCGAAAATGGCATCGGAAATTTGATCGTAACCGCCGCTTGTAATATAGGTGGATCTGAAGTTGCCGCGGCAAATGTGCATCGTAATTGTCATATCTTCCGGCTTATTGGCAATGGTTTCATTGATTGCACTTACTCTTGTTTTGATGATTTCATGTACATCCAAGCCAACTTTTTCAACCACTGCATTGATTCGCTCTTCTGAAACAAAATCAATCCAAGATGTGTCGTCTAATTGCAAGTAACGGCAGCCAGCATCATAGAAAGCCTGGATGGCTTTTTGATAAGCCGCTACGGTATCTTTATAAAGTTGTTCGATGTTGCCATTGTAATACTCATCGCCTTGAATTCTCGTAAATAACATATTCGGGCTTGGAATGGAGAACTTCGCCACTTGGCTGCCATCTCCATATTTTTCAACTGCCTGCTTTAAAAACTTGAAATGCTCGAGCATATAATGATCATTAAAGTCAACTTTGCCCACTACTTTAATGGCGTTGTTTCTTGTTTGGGCGCCTTTGAAGTTGCTGATATATTCATTTTCGAAAAATGCTACACCTTCCAAACCAGCCAGGAAATCCAAATGCCACCATGAGCGTCTAAACTCACCATCTGTAATGGATTTTAATCCTGCTCCAATTTGGTTTTGAACTAATTTCTCAATTTCTTGATCCTCAACCGCCTTCAGGGCAGCTGCATCAATTTCCCCATTGGCAAAAGCCTTTCTAGCTTCTTTAACCGGTTCTGTTCGAAGAAAGCTGCCGACATGGTCAGCTTTGAATGGAGTTTTTACTAGTGTTGCTGTCATTAATTATTCCTTCTTTCTCGGTGTAATAAAAAACCCTCTTCTCAAAAATAAGAAGAGGGGTAATAGCCATTACTAAATCTCTTCTTATCTTCAAGCACTCGCTTCTGGAATTGGCACAGTACGAACGTGTCTGCTGCCGAGGCTTCAAAGGGCCAGTCCCTCCACCTCTCTTGATAAGAATATTCGAAAATATTTAATTAACAGTAAAGATACACCTGTTCTGATTTTCTGTCAACAAAAATCTACAACACTATTATTGTGGTTGAATGGAAAAGCTATCCAAAATAGGCTCAATCGGACAAATACCTAAACATATATTATTTATGGTAACGCTATTAAAGAACGAACTGCAGCAAGGAATTAAGATTCAGGTGATGATCTGAGGTGAAACAATGGAATTTAACAGGCGAGAGGGTCATTTTGATGGATCTTCGCAGCCATTTTGTGCACAAACAACGGATATGGCGCCCCTATTTGAAGCAGACGCTTATGATCATGCAGATAAGAAAATAAAAAAGCTTCGTCTAGAAAGCTATCGTGGAAGCTGGGTTATTTTATTTTTTTATGCAAGTGATTTTACCTTTGTTTGACCGACAGAATTGGCAGCGGTCGCTGCTATTAAGGATCAACTAAAGACACTTAATACAAATGTCCTTGCTGTTAGCACGGACAGTGTGTATGCCCATAAAGTTTTCGCTGAGGTATCTCCTAATGCCTCTCAGGTATCATTTCCACTTCTAAGTGACCGAACACACCAAATCAGTAAAGCATACAGAGTCCTAAATGAAAAAGTTGGGGCAGCCTTAAGAGCAACCGTCATTATCGATCCAGATGGAATAATTGTATCCAAATTGGTATACCCATTAGAAGTTGGCCGAAATGTTTACGAAATACTAAGGATCATACAAGGAGTACAATACGGAAGAAGCACCGGAGAAGGAGTCCCAGCTAACTGGATTCCCGGTAATCCAGGAATCATTAGAGACCCAAAGTATATCGGAAGAATTTGAGGCATGGGGACGGTTCTCATGCCTCATTTAGGCTTTTAAGATCCTCAACATATATCATTGATTCCTTAATTTTGTCGTAATTTGTCGAAAAGTTAATAAAAATGTACGCGTTTTCACCTGATATGATAGGTTCTATACAAATATTCTAAATATTCATCCCTTTGTGACTACCCAGAAAAAATGGATAGATCGGTCTGTCAGGAGGTATAAAATGTGCCAGGAACACAGAAACAAAAATGTAGAAGTAAATTTTGAAATACCTGAAAACATAATCCAAAGTTTTAGAGATGCTGTTGAAAAAAATGGAAAGTCAATGAATGACGTGCTTAGGTTATATATGCAAAAATACATTTGGAAACAAAGTGAATTACAAAGAAATAGACAAATGCGACGTCAAAGTATTGGAGCCGAGAGATAGAAAAACTCCTAGAATTTCTAGACATGTAAGTTTGACACCTTTAAAAGATTCATGGTATATATATTCAAATTATGACGAATGAGCATAACCACAGGGGGAATTTAAAATTATGGAACATCGCAGCAAAATTTTAGATTGTACAATCCGTGATGGAGGTTTAGTTAACAATTGGGATTTCAGTGTTGAATTTGTCCAGGACTTGTATAATGGACTAAGTGCAGCAGGCGTTGAGTATATGGAGATTGGCTACAAAAACTCTGCTAAGCTTCTGAACGCAACTGAACCTAATCCATGGAGATTTCTAGATGATCAATTTTTGAAAGAAATCATTCCTGAGAAAAAGTTCACGAAGCTTTCTGCTCTCGTAGATATTGGTCGTGTTGATCCCAACGATATCCTGCCCCGTGAGCAAAGTGTGTTGGATATGATCCGGATAGCCTGCTATATCCGTGAAGTGGACAAGGGTCTGGAGCTTGTCCAAATGTTCCATGATTTAGGATATGAGACTTCGCTCAATATTATGGCTTTGTCCAGTGTGCCTGAACAGAAGCTTATTGAAGCCATGGAAATGGTCAAAGAAAGTCCAGTCGATGTTGTGTATATCGTGGACTCTTTTGGAAGCTTAGATCCGGCTGATATTGCGCATCAAGTGAAAAAGTTTCAAGCGATGCTACCTAACAAGCAGCTTGGTATTCATTCACATAACAATTTGCAGTTAGCATTTGCTAATACACTGACAGCACATCAAAATGGAGTTACCTTCCTGGATTCTTCTGTTTACGGCATGGGACGGGCGGCAGGGAACTGCAATACAGAGCTTCTTGTCAGCTACATAAAAAAACCAAGCTATGAACTTAAACCGTTACTTGGTGTAATCGAAAAGCATATGTTAGAAATGAGAGAAAAGTGGGAATGGGGCTATATCATTCCTTATATGATCTCTGGTGTCCTTAATGAGCATCCACGGGTGGCAATGGCTTATCGAAATAGTGACGAGCGTGACCAATTCGTTGACTTCTATGACAAGGTAACAACACCTGAAGTAACTTTAGCTACAACTTCAAGGTAGTTTATTACATGTACAGCCGCCTGCGGGCGGTTCTTTTTTTGGGGATGAAAGCAACTGGGCAGAATAGTAGCGAAAACACATCGGATTTGTAATCATAGAAAGAAGATTTAAGACTTATGGAGAGTGAAACTAATAATGGATAAAAAACAGATTGAGTATAAAATTTTAGAGTTGAAAGACGAATACTTACAGCTGCAACATAATCTTGAAAAATTAGAGTATGTAAAAGGAAACATAGCCCCGTTGGAAAAACGACTATCTGAAATTGAAGAGGAATTGAATTCTCTTAATCAATTATTACGAAAAAAAGAGGGGCAAACACAAAAATAGTAACTTAAGTTCAAGAGACCATCGAAATGATGGTCTCTTTTCTTGTATCAAAGTTTTAATAGATGCGTATTAAATAGTTATAAAACCACTTTTTCAGCGATTAGTCTATAGGATTCAATGCGATCCTTCGGAGAATGTGTAATCGTCAAAATCATAATTTCATCCGCATTATATGAAGCTTGTAACTGCTCAAGTTTCTTTTTTACCCCCAGTGGATTGCCAATGATCATTCTCTTTTTCATCGCTGCTAATTTTTCTAGTTCTTTTTCATTGAGTTCGTATTGCTTGGCTTCCTGGATAGAGGGCACAAATTGGCCTTCGCCTTTTTCCTTCTGTAATGCCCAGATTAGATTACTTAATGCGATTTCTTCAGCTTTTTCGGCCGTTTCCGCACAAACCACTGAAACAGTTAACAATACCTGAGGGGATTGACCATGTTTGTTAGGTTGAAAGGCATCAAGATATTGTTGGATGATGTCTGCTCCGTCTTTGTCGCTCATGAACTGGCCGAATGCATAAGCCAAGCCATGTTCAGCAGCAAGGTGGGCACTTTTTTTACTTGTGCCAAGAATCCACGGAATCGGCGGCATTTCCGGAAGGGGAGAGGCCTTTACTTTTGATAACTCGTGATCGTTAGGAAAATCATTTTTTAAAAAGTGAAGCAGTTCTTTTACTAAGTCAGGCATTTTCCAAACCTGTTGTAAAAAATTATCGGATAAAGCATTAGTTGCCTCCGCTGATCCGCCCGGTGCACGCCCAATACCGATATCAATCCGATTTGGATAGAGGGTGGCCAGCATATTATAAACCTCGGCCACTTTATATGGTTTATAATGCGGCAATAATACAGCCCCAGAACCGAGGCGAATCCGTTTGGTGTTGGCGCCAATATAACTGATCATCACTTCAGGTGCCGAGCAGGCGAGACCTGGCAAATCATGATGTTCGGAAATCCAATACCGTGTGTAACCTAACTCATCTCCTGCTTGGGCTAACTTCAACGATTCATCCAATGCCTCTTTTGCTGTTTGGTTGGAGGAGATGGGAGATAAATCTAATATGCTTAATTTCACTGCACCATGCCTTCTTTCTTAATTCTTCACTTCGAGCAAAGTCAATCTAAAAATTCCTACTTGTCCTTTTTCATATAAGTTCGTGACAGAAGTGGAATATTGTTGGATGGTACCTCTAAACGCTAAACCAGTTTCAGGAACTTTTACATCAAAGGATCCTTCATACAGCAACACTGTAGTGTCGTGATACTCCTCACTTGTCACTTTAAATTCAATAAAAATTTTATGTAAACCGTTCTCTAGCTCTTCTTTATATTTTTCAATACGTATTGAAGTTTCATTTAAGATGATTTCATTAACCAAGGACACCACACCTTTTTTGTTTGTATGAAAAAATAATAGCACTGGGCCAATAGGGGAGCAAATGAATTGGACCGATCAGCTTAAAAATTACAACAGTCTTCTTATATAACATAAGCCCATTTCATTTCTAAATTTCTTAGCACATACATCGTTATTAATTGGTAAAAATTTCAGGTTGAAGATAATTGAAAATCGCGATATATTATAAATCCGTCACTTACACGAGTGACAGAAGACATGATACATTTTCAGTTGGTTGTTCAAGAAATTAAATTTTTTTCTTGCAATGTAAAAATGTATGTGTTAAGATAATAAATGTCGCTTTTGAAACATATCATTAACTTCTTTAATTGGAAGAAAATGATGGTTGATAGATTAGTAGAAATGTGATATAATTTAATCCTTGTCTCTTAAACAAGTGACAAAGATAGTTCTTTGAAAACTAAACAAACAAAAACGTCAACAAACAATAATTATTATGTTTCTTCTATATAAATAGAGAACATGAGCCAACGTAACATTTTTGAGCTAATCAACTCAACTTTATTGGAGA